>CAMVSS010000017.1 GCA_947170195.1 uncultured Treponema sp.
AATTTTCCTGGACAAAGGCGAAATTGCTGAGCAAGGCCCCGCAAAAGAGATTTTCACGCACCCAAAGGAAGAGCGCACAAAGAAATTCCTTGCGCGGTACCTTTCTTTGTATGACTACAGCATCTAGCAGACTTCGCCCACTGCAAAGGCTGAATTCCTGTTGCCCAACGCCCAAACATAAAAAAAGCCCCGGCCGATGTCTTGTTTTAAGCTCATCTTCCGGGGCATTTGTTTATCAAAAAATGTTACTTAAACAGCTTCTTTATCTCGCTCGCGTAGATTTCGTTTATCCTGAATCTTGCGATATCCTGCTTTGCGCTCAGCTCCTTGCCGACCTCAAATTCCTTTTCGAGCAGGGCAATCTTGTTGATGCGCTCGTATGATTTGAATCCGTTCTTTGAGTTGATTCTTGTCGCAACCTCAGTCTCAATCATGTGCTGAACTTCCGGGCTTTTTACCATATCGGAATAATTCTTATATGAAAGTCCTGCTTCTTTTACAAAGCTCTCGATTTCAGTTTTTTCAGGCACGATGAGAGCCGCAAGATAACGCTGATCCTGGCCAAGGACGACCGCAGTTTTGATAAAGCGCGATTCCTGCATCTTCATCTCGATTGGAAGCGGCTCAACGTTCTCACCACCAGTCTGAACAATCGTATCCTTGATTCGTCCGCGCAGACAGATTTCGTTGTTAACAGTCAGAATGGCTATATCGCCGGTATTGAACCATCCGTTCTCATCGATCACTTTTGCCGTCATCTCAGACTGCTTGTAATAGCCTTTCATTACGGTAGGCCCTTTCAGCTCAAGAACGCCTTTTTTGCATTTGCCAAGATCTTTTCCGGTCTGCGGGTCAACGACGCGGGCTGCAAGCTCACGGATCGGAGCACCTACATTGCCGAATATCGGTTTGCGGAGCGGGCGCACAGAAACAATCGGAGACATTTCAGTAAGTCCGTATCCCTCAACGAGATTTACGCCGATTGCCCAGAAAAATTTATCTACAGCCGGAGGAAGTGCACCACCACCGGAAACCGCGCCACGGAAACTGTTTCCGAGCATCGCGCGGATCTTTCTGAATACAAGCACACCACCAAGAAGTTTTATAGGATAGCAGACGAGCCACGGCAAGACGTATGCCGGCCACTGCAAAAGACGCAAATCCATCTTAAATCTCGAAGTCCTTGCAAAAAGAACCCTGTCGAGCTTTGAATGAAAGAGCGCGATCGCCGTAAAGAATTTGAACAAAGAATTGACGATTCCGCCGGTCTGACGCATCTTTCGGTAAATTCCATCATAGACAGCCTCAAAAACGCGCGGAACAGCCGGAAGCAGCTGCGGATTGAGAGTCTTTAAGTCAGCAAGAAGAACCGGACCTACAGGGCGCGAATAGCAGAGCGTTCCTGCCTGAGAGAAAACGACATACTCAACCGAACGCTGGAACGCATGCCAAATCGGAAGGACCATCATTCCGCGGTCACCAGGATTCATATAGATGCGCTCGTCGATGTCCTCAAGCTGGGAAATGAAATTTCCGTGGCTCAACATTACGCCTTTCGGCTGGCCTGTTGTTCCCGAAGTGAAGATGATCGTCGCAAGATCATCCCATTTTCCCTTCTCAATTTCCTCGGAAACTTTTCCAGGATTCTGGGCATTGAATTCTTTTCCTTCTGAAACGATTGTCTCAAAATCAAAAAGCTGAACCCCGGCACTTTTTGCAGCATCAAAATCTTTGTCCGAAGCTTTCTCGAACGAAATCAATGTTTTTACGAGGGGAAGCTTGTCCTTTATTCCGAGGATTTTATTAATCTGAGATGAATTCTCAACGATAACAATTTTACATTCTGCAAACGAAAGAATATATTCAAGATCACCGATCGTTGCATCGCAACCACGCGGAACGTCAACTGCTCCGATAGCAAGAAGGCCGAGATCAGCCTGCTGCCACTCCTTTCTGTTGTCGGCAATCAATCCGATGTGGTCTCCGCGCTCAACACCCTTCTTTAAAAGACCGCCGGCAAAATCAACCGAAATTCCGTACGCTTCTTTGTACGTAGTAGGCTCAAAATGCCCGTCATTAAAACGGCTCATCTGAAATGCAACATCCGGATACATCGCAGCCGTTTTTCTAAAAAGTCGTGGAAGTGTGGTTTCCATAAAAACTCCTAAAGTAGACCAATGAACCAGTTTCAAAAGTCTGATAGTGTTTGAAACTGTCTTATAATCGACACAAATTAAGAATTTGTCGAATCAGATCTCATTATAATCCTGAACGATATAAAAATCTATACGGTTAACGCCGTTGTTGACAAATAAAGAATCTGTCAATAAACTAATGATAGTTAGTCTTTTAGGGGATAATTTAAAAAAATGGGAAAGACAGAACGAATCACTCGGGAAAAAATCATCCTGGCATTTTTAAACTCATGCTTTGAGAAAAATGCTGGAGGAACATCTCTTTCGGATGTTGCCGGAAGGCTCGGAATCAAAAAAGCCTCGCTTTACAACCACTACGAGAGCAGGGACGCAATGGTTGAGGACTGCATCAAATGGTGCGGCGACTACATCCAGCGCACGTATTTCATCCCTGCCGAAATCGACCAGATTTCCCGCAAGTACAGCGCGGAAAGCGTCATGAAAGGCATCGTAAACCGCTGGTTCAAAATGAACGAAAAAGAACCTCTCTTCCAGATTTATTCATTCATCGAGAGCGAAAAATACATATCCACACAGGCGGCTGCCGTCGCAAACTCAAACAACGAGAAACTCATCGATCAGACAAAAACAGCCCTCATGAGCCTTTCCCAGGCTGGAAAGATCGTAAATATAGAAGAAAAAGAAGCTGCTTACCTGTCAAAAATCTTCGTCGGAATGCTCAGGGACAGCCTTGACAATTACCTCGTGCAGAAAAAAATCGAGATCCGCTCAAATCCTCTGAGCGGGGAAGGCTCGCTTTTTGCCGCCGCGACTGAAGAACCGAATTTCGACCAGATTGACAGTCTCGTTGATAATTTCTGTGGCTTGCTGAAATAAGTTTTACGGCTTATAATAATACTGTGTCAACTCTTTACATCATAGGAACACCGATTGGGAATCTCGGAGACATCACATTCAGGGCTGTTGAAACATTCAAGAGCGTTGATGTTGTCGCCGCCGAAGATACCCGCCACACGTTGCAGCTTTTAAATCATCTGGAAATCAAAAAACCGCTGATTTCCTGCCGTTCTCAAAATGAGGAAATTGCGGCGCAGAAGATTATAAAAATGCTGGACGACGGCCAGACAATCGCCTATGCGAGCGATGCGGGCACTCCGGGAATCAGCGACCCAGGAGCTGTTCTTGCAGGCCTCGCACGTCAGGCAGGACACACAGTAGTTCCGGTCCCAGGTCCGAGCGCATTCGCTTCGTTGGTGAGCGTTGCAGGAGCCGGAGGAAAGACCCTCATATTCGAAGGCTTTCTCTCTCCAAAACCTGGAAGACGCCGCTCAAGGCTGAGGGAACTTCTTGCGACTGGAGATGCCGTAGTTTTGTACGAATCTCCATTCAGAATCGTTAAGCTTTTATCGGATATTGCCGATATTGAAAGTAGTCGTCGTGTTGTGGTCGGACGAGAACTGACAAAACTTCACGAGGAGATTATAGAAGGAACTGCAGCAGAAATGCGCGATGAATTCTCAGGCAGAAGCAAAGTGCTTGGTGAATTCGCAGTTTTTATATCTGGAAGCAAAAATTCTTCAAAAATCTCTAAAGATTCTGAAGAAGATACCGATAATTAAAAGGTAAAAAGGCAGGTACGCTATGATGATAACCAAACTCGATGGAGTAACTCCAGTAAACAACGTTCAGAACACGAAACGCACAGAAGCTAAACAGGATTATCTCTCTTTCTCAGATACAATCAATGTTTCTGACGAAGCAAAGGCCGCTGCAGAAGCTTACTATTTGAATCAGGTTGCAGAAGAAACTCCTGACGTGCGTGCAGACCTCGTTGCTTCCATCAAAGAAAAGATCAAGGATCCAAACTATTTGAATCAGGCAGTAATCAGCTCAACAGCTGACCGCCTCCTCGCTAGCTACGGATTATAGTCACAACTTTCAGCAGTTGCTGAATAATAAAGACAGGCTGTCTAAGGGGTTCACTATGTCATTTTTGTGCTAAGTCCGAAAATGACACGAACTTTCTAATAGACAGCCTCTTTTTTTTAAGGAAATATATCATGGCAGATTTTTCATTCAAAGTTTCTCCAAACATTCTTTTGGGTTCATATTCAACAAGCAGAGTCGGACAGCACGTAACCAACTGGGGATCAAGATTCATACTGATAATCGACCCGATTTTGAGGGAAGCTGGTATCACAGAAAAAGTGCTGAATGCTTTGGATGACAAAAAGGTCAGCTACTTTATTTTTGATCAGATTGTGGACGGTGCGGATTCAGAAGTTCTGACACGAGCTATCCATCTTGCACGGGAATCTCACATTCACGGTGTAATAGCAGTCGGCGGAGGAAAACCAATCAGCATTGCGCGCGCCCTCTGCGCTTTCTACAACGAGACAAAAGATTTGTATGATTTTCTCGACGGAACTAATCTGACATCATCTCCGCTCCCTTTAATCTGCATACCGACAACAATCCGCGATGCTTTTATCTTTACGGATCAGATTCCACTTGTAGACGCAAGAAGCTCCACTCTCAAGCTCATCAAATCGCAGCCAGGAATATGCAAACTGGTCCTCTTCGACCCGAACCTAACGGCAACACTCACAGAAAATCAGTCTGACTCAATGGCTCTTGAAACGCTCTGTCTGGCAACAGAAACATACATTTCCCAGAAAGAAAATTTTTTCAGCGACATGATTGCAGAAAAATCTGTAGAACTGCTCGGCTACGCGCTTGACGGCAGTCAGTCGCTCACAATCACTACTCCAAAAGAAGAGCTTCTCTCTCAGGGAGGATGCATGGCATCATTGGCGGCAGCAACGTCTTCTGTCGGAATCGCTTCCCTGCTCGCGATGTGCATCAATGCCCGCTACAAAGTTCCAAGGGCCATCGTAACGACAATCCTCTTCCCATACATGCTTGAGGAGTGCGCAAAATTCAAGGCGGCGCGCATTGCAGAAATCGCAAAACACTTCGGAATAAACAAAGAAGGCGCAACTACAGAAGATATCGTTCAGGAATTCACCGAGAATATCCGTCAGCGGATCGCAAAGGCGAATCTCCCGGCACGACTTAAGGATCTCTCGCTCTCAATCGAACAACTCGCGCTCGCCGCAGAAGATGCAGGACAGCTCGACATCGTTAATACGCTTCCACGCAGCATGACAAGCGACGATTTGTTTTCCCTCATCAAGACGGCATACTAAGCGATGATCGAACCAGGAAAACTAAACACTCTCGAACCGGGACAGAAACGCCGCAAGCTCGCGCTCACATTCGGTGCGCTCGAACGCGACATCGACGGAATTGCGGAAAAAGGCAACGAATACAACTTCAAGAACCTTCCGCGCGCAGAATACACGAAACGCCTCGTACACTTTGTCGTTGAAGACCCTGCGATAGCTCCCGAAGCAAAGAAGGAGCTGGAAGCGCTGCTCGCCCAAGATCCGTTCGACGAAAAACGAACCTGCAACATCGCACGAAACACGCTCCTCGAAATAATCGGAACTTTTCCAGCTGAATGGGACCTAATAATAGCCCCGCACGCCCCGGCAGCAGATGAAAACGGCGTCGTGCGCCAGCGTGATTTTTTCAGCGGAGTATGCGTCTATGCGGAAGACATTCGTTCTCCGTTCAACCTGGGCTCCATTTTCCGCTCGGCAGAAGCCATGGGCGCAGAAAAAGTATACATTTCGCCGCGATGCACAGACCCTGACCATCCGAAAGCACTGCGAAGCGGCATGGGCTGTATTGAAACAATGGGCTACGAACGAAAAAGCCTCGACGAACTTGAGGAGCTGTCAAAATCAGAAGACCTGCCTATTTTCGTGCTTGAGACTGGGGGAACCCCGCTAAACGAATTTAAGTTCCCGAAGCGCGGCATCTGCATAATCGGCTCGGAAGAGCTGGGTGTAAGCCCGCAGGCGCTCTCCAAGGCAACATACGGACGGGTCACGATTCCAATGAAGGGACTGAAAGCATCTCTCAACGTTGGCGTCGCCTACGGAATTTTGATGCAAAAATGGGTTGAAAGTCTTTCGGAAGAATGACGAAGTTAAAACTTTATAATCAGTTGTTGTGGAACGCCTTTTCCATGCGCTCGGAGATTTTCTGAAGCTGGGATTCGCTCGTTATGTGGAACATTGCGAGCACGTCGGCGTCAAACTGATAGTAATCAACCTCGTGCACCTGATAGTGAGCAATCATGTCTGAGAGATAGACAATACCCGTCAGCTTTTTGTTTGAGGAAGGCGCCATGTCAGGTTCGTGATGATGACGAATTACTGAGACGATTATATCCGGGAAGTTCCATTTTTCTGCGATCAGCGCGCCAATCTCGCTGTGGTTAACACCGGCCACAAGTTTTTCGAAGATTTCCGTCGAGATTCCTTTTTTGGCACAAATATCCTTTACTTTGTCGCCCATGACCGGATGCGCGGTCTCAAACACAAGCTTACCCATATCATGGAGCAGGCCGCAAACATAGGAATCATCTATTACATCTCGCTCGTCGGCACAGAAATTTCTGGCAAGATTGAAAGAATAAAACGCAACCTGATAAGAATGTGTCCAAAGGCTCTTGTCCGCCTTGTCGAAATCTTTGAGGTTGTTGAGTGCGCCCGCAGAAAGGAGCATGTTCTTGATTCCGCGGATTCCGACAAGTTTTACGGCATCGGCAATGCTATGACATGGAGAAGCCAAAGCGAACGTTGCGGAATTTACGAGGCGGAGCAAATCCGTGGTAAGGGAAACATCGCTTGAAATAAAAGTCGCTATATCGCTCATCTTTGAGCGTTCGTCGTTAAGCAACCTGTTGATTTTTGCGATATTGTCCGGGAATTTCGGAAGAGTCTCGATAATTCTTACAAACTCAGCAGAAACTATATTGATGTCCTTCTGATTTTTTTCGTTAAGAGGCAGAATAATTCTTGTAATGGTCTCGCCGTTTTCGCATACGACCTGAAAATTCTCCTCAGTGAGACCGATTTTCTCAAGCATAAGAATCATGATGATGATTCCGAGTCCCGCACCCTCCGACTGGTCAATAACCTGCGTCATGGCCTGATCGACAGACGTATACTGCTGGGCACGGCTGAGTTTATCATGCACGCGCTTGTATTCGCGGAAAGTCATCTCCGAGTTGTTGCGGATCTCTATCTTGATCTTGTTGTTCCTAGTCTGAAGGATAAGCTTTACGTAAAGCCCCGCCTCTTTCTGAAGACCGAGATAGTATTTTATATTGTTAAGGGTCTCTTCCTTGAAGTTGAGCATTCCCTTCTCGTAATCTTCATTTTTAAAAATATCGAGGTGCTTTTCGCGGAAATAGAGTCGTTTCGTGTTGGCTTTTTTTGCATTGGTGACAAGTTCGTTCAGACAGTACTTCAGATACTCACCCATATGAGTCTGATTAAGTTCCCTCAAAAAAGCTGCGAGAACTTCTTCCATATACTCAGTCATCTCACGCGGCAAGGTATAAGTCGTTATGGAAAGAGGAATTCCGGCTCGAATAGCCATCTTAATTTTTGAAATATCTAAACTCACTTTCTGGCGCATTTATAGTACATTTTAACACATTTTTTTAAAATAGAAAATAATATTATTCTTTCTTATGCTTAAAAGTGACTAGGAATCTGAACATTTTTACACTAGAATAAATGCATGTTTGATTGTTTTCTTGCACAGCTGCTCGTCCTCATCATGCTTTTTGCAAGCGAGCTAAGAATATTCTTCATAAAAAACCCGCGAATTGACTGTCTGACGGTTTTTTCTCCGGCAGCTCTCGTTATATCAATCATAAACATCGCATGTTTCGGAGCTTCCGTCGAGAACATGCTGATCTTCCTTTTGTCACTGTTCATTTTCTTCTCGAACTTCCGTTCAATTCTTCGGTTCAGGGCGAATCTTTTCGTAGATCATTACAGTACGGTATTTTTCATCTCATCATTATTCAACCTCATCATTCTGACCCTGCTTGCGACATTCATAATCTGGTTCCGCCCGGCGAGAATCAACACAAAGAAAATCAACGCTGAGAAACAAAAATATCATCTGACAGGAAGCTTTTCCACCGGCATACGGCTTCGAGAAGAGGCATTTTCCGGCGAAGGCTATTCTGGAAATCTGACCATTTACCGCCCGCGACATTCAGAAGAAGAGTCTGGAAAGGTCGAAAAAGAAAATCCTGTGCTGCTGTTTTCTTCAGGAATAACCGCCACGACATCAGCTTACGAACCGTATTTTCTGCTCCTGGCTCAGAAAGGCTACACAATTATATCCGCCGATTTTTATCCTCCTGACGGAAAATTTCTCGCAAACTTCGAGGACGGCGAAATCACGAAAAAAATCGTGGACACGGTGCAGGTCAGAAATTTTTTCGCTGAAAAAGCATATCTTACGGACAAAAATCTCTTTGAGAAAATACAAGAGGCAGGAAATCAGTTCATCGTTCCCCGCTACAGGGAGCTGACAAAACTTGCGATGCAGCTCACCGGCGAAAATAAAAAATTCTTCTATCTGACCGACGGAGTTGATTTTGACACAATTTACACCGTAATAGATTTGTTCCCGGAAAACGCAAACGGATTTTTTTCGCTCAACAGAATCGCCGAATACAAAACATCCGGTTTCGGCTTTATCGAGCAGACAGCTCCGCTCTTTGCCCGCACATTCAAGCTTAATCGCGACACATCGCTTTTCATACCGCGCTATGTCGCAAACAAAACTGCAGAATACATAGCACAAGAAAACAATCTTAAGGACAAAAAAAATGACGCTGATTGAACTCGACAGATATTTCAATTCCATTCTCCACAAAGAAGATTATGATTCCGACATCTCGCTCAACGGAATTCAGATTTCCAACAGCGCACCGGATCAAAAACCGATCACAAAAGTTGCGTTTGCGGTTGACGCATGCGAGCAAACAGCTCTCAAGGCAGCCGAAGCCGGCGCACAGGTTCTTTTTGTGCACCACGGACTTTTTTGGGGACATTGCCAGAGCATAACAGGAAACCACTACAAAAGGATCGCCGCTTTCATAAAAAATGACGTCGCGCTGTGCGCATACCATATTCCGCTGGACGCAAATGAATTTATCGGCAACAATTTTGGAATCGCCGCAAGAATCGGGCTTAAACGAGTCAGACCGTTTGGAAAATGGCGGGGAATGACTTTGGGTGCAAGTGGCGAGCTGGATGAAAGCGTATCGATCGACGGCCTTGTAAAACTTCTCTTCCCTGATGGCGAAAAACCGAACTGTGTCCTTCCATTCGGAAAAAAGGAAATTAAAAAAGTAGCCGTAATATCTGGCGGAGCCGGGGAAGACTTTATTCAGGCAGTAAAAATTGGCTCTGATGCGTACATAACCGGCGAGGTAGGACACGAGGATTATCACGCAATCGAAGAAGCCGGCATAAATGTAATCGCTGGCGGCCACTACAACACGGAGACGGTCGGCGTAAAACTTATGCAGAAACGGCTTAAAGAGGACAAGGGCATCGAGACGATTTTTATAGATGCGCCAACAGGTCTGTAAGATTTTTATATTGGAGCAGCTTCAAAAGTCAGACGAATTTTGAAACTTGCTCATCTTGTTGTAACATGCCGAATTTTTCTTTATAATTTTAAAACTATGTCAAACAACACAACTATAGAAGTCGCTTTTAAGCCAAAGTATCCTAAAGCAAAAAAAATAATTCCTCTGATTCTGATGATTCTTGTAATCGCTTTGGATCAACTCACAAAAATTCTTATTGTAAAAAACATTCCGCTCTACAATATCGGAGCATCCTTCTTCGGTGATTTCCTTAGAATTGTGCACGTAAACAACCCGGGAATTGCTTTTAGCATCGGACAGGGATGGTCTTTGGCAGCCCGCGGAATTCTTTTCCGCATCGTTCCGCTCATCGTAATCATGATCGTCCTTGGAGTATACATGCGCAATGATGATTTTACTCAGCTTCAGAGATGGTCTATTGCCGGAATTGCAGGTGGCGGTTTTGGAAATCTGATCGACCGCTTTTTCAGAAGTGAAGGTGTCATCGACTTTATTGACGTAAAATTCTACGGAATTTTAGGATTTGAGAGATGGCCGACTTTCAACGTTGCCGACGCAGCCGTTGTTGTATGCGGAATCATGCTAGTGATTTCTTTTGCATGCGCAATCAGGGAAGATCATAAAGCAGGGGTAGATGAATGACGAAGAGCGAGCGCACAACTCTTTTTAATCTTGCGGTAATTCTCTTTAACATCGTAATCGGACTTTTGATTGAGGGAATTATAATCGGCCTGATTTTTATAGCACTTCACTCAAATCCAAATCTCGGCGAAAGCGTTCCGATGCAGGTAGTCCTTCCATTGATGTTGCTCGTCGGTCTGATTGTAGCGATGTCCATTTCTGTCCGCACGATCAGCTGGGCAATTCAAAAATTTCACCTCGAAGACAAAATCGACCAGAAAGTAATCAGCCGCTATCAGAAAAAATTGTAGTAAGATAATAAAAAAAACAGGTTCTCAAGCGAGAACCTGTTTTTTTTGTTCTGATTATGCCTGCAAAGCAGTTACAGCTACTGTGTCGACGATTTCGTCTACGTTGCAGCCGCGTGAAAGATCATTGAGAGGCTTTGCGAAGCCCTGGCAGACAGGACCGATTGCCTTCCATCCGCCCATGCGAGCAGCGATTTTGTAACCGATGTTACCTGCGTTGATGTTAGGGAAGATGAATGTGTTTGCGTGACCTGCAACTGAGCTTCCTGGAGCTTTGAGTTCACCAACTTCTGGAGCGATTGCTGCGTCGAACTGGAATTCACCGTCGATGGCAAGCTCAGGAGCTTTTTCGTGAGCGATTACTGTAGCGCGTGAAACTTTGCCTACTGTGTCGCCGTCTTTCGGGTCTGCACCAGAACCTTTTGTAGAGAATGAAAGCATAGCAACTTTTGGCTCGATGCCTGCGATTACTTTTGCTGTGTTTGCAGAAGCAATTGCGATATCAGCGAGCTGTTCTTCTGTCGGGTTGATGTTGATTGCACAGTCACCGAAAACTGCGATTCCGTTTGGAAGATATTTGTTCTTGCCTTCGTCTGTTACCATGATGAAGCATGAAGAAACTGTGCTGCATCCTGGAGCTGTTTTGATAACCTGAAGTCCCGGGCGGAGAGTGTTTGCTGTTGAGTGGCATGCACCAGAAACGAAACCGTCAGCATCTCCTGCCTTCAAAATCAATGCGCCGTACATTGTGTAATCTTTGAGAGCTGCGGCTTTTGCGGCAGCAACATCTGCATATTCTGGAAGACCAGTTTTTTTGTTGAGTTTGCCTTCGCGAGCCTTGTACAGGATTTCTGCATATTTGTCGGCATTTGAATCTGAAGTCGGATCAACGATGTTTACTCCGCTCATATCAAAACCGAATTTCTCGATTTCTGCTTTGTTTCCAAGAAGGATGATTTTTGCGATTCCTTCTTTAACGATGACAGACGCAGCTTCTACGACACGTTTGTCCTCACCTTCACAAAGAACGATTGTCTTGCCTTTGGCTTTAGCCTTGGCACGAAGTTCTTTTACAAAATCCATAATTTTGCCTCGATATATATAAATTATAAATTTCTCACAGCGCCAAAAGAGGACACAAAGAGATTTTCTTCAATGATTTTTCTCTGTGCTCTCCCTAGCCTACGCAACATAGTTGCTTCGGGGGACTCGGTAAAATTGCTACGCAATTTTTTAACGCTCCCTGTCTGTGAGGAATTTTTAGTAACCATCTGACATTGCACGGTTGAGATCGCGCTGGTAGAGCTCCTGATAGACGAGACTTCGCTTTTTAAGCTCGTCCTTCTTTTCCTGGCTGAACGGAACGAAACGCCAGAAAATCGCGCGCAGATCCTTGTCCATGCGCTGAACACCGTCAACTTCCTTAGTCATCCACAAAACGTAATCAGAAATAAAGTATGATTTCAAATCACCCTTGAGCTTCTGGCTCTCAATCCACTGGTAATACTGTCCGGTCAAACCTTCTTCCATCCAGTAGTAGCTCGCCTTTTCCTTTGCGACCTGCCATCGCAAATCAGCGACCGCCATGAGGATCGAAATCTTGAGGTCACGCGGATACATCGGAATTACGATTCGTCCGCGGCTTGTGACTCGGTTGTAGCGATCAAACGGTTCCCAACAGAAACCGAAATCGCCGTAAGTAGGAAGACAGAGCACGTATGGAACGATTCTATTCTTGACGTTTTTATGCACACGAACGAAGCAATCCGGATCATTGTCCTCAACCCATTTCAAGAGATTGATTACATTCTCGCGGAAGCCTGTTCCGTTTGGCATTGAATGATAAAATTCACGGGTAAATATAGGGAACTGGTTTCCCTGACGACCACAGGTCATTTTTGCCATCTGGCGCACAGTAGACCATTCTGTCTGCAAATCTGCCGAACTGACCTCAACAGCCTCGACCTGAGTATCAAGTTTGTCAGAAAGAGAAACATCGATTGATTTTGCTTCCTCGAACTCCTTAAGATAAGAGTTAAGCTCCTTATCGATTTTTTGAAGTCCGCGAAGTTTTTCCTGAATTTCAGCAAAAAGATGTCTCTGGCCTTCTGTATAAGTCTGTTTATGTGGCTCCAAGCCCATTATCGGAGAATGCTCGCACAATGAATCGATTCGGTTTTTAAGCTCAGCCTCAAGCATCTGGCGTTCGGCTTCTTTCGAATTTACCAGACTTTCCGCATTCTGGAGCTTTCCGTCGTTTTTGCTTTTGAGCTGCTGTATTCGCTGCTGCTCAGCGTTCGGATCTGATTTTCGCGGAGTGCGCGCTTCATCAGTCGCAGAAAGACCAAGCCTGCCAAGCGCAATCTCGCGGAACCATTCATCCATATAGAAAACCGGCTCACCAGTAGTATTCGTCATTATAACTTTTGAGAAAAGCAGTTTCTGTTCCGGAGTAAAAAGAGACGGAAGAACTACACCAAAGCGCAAGAGCATTCTTTTTGGCATCTCAAGTTTTGAATCGGCTGCCTTTGAAGACATAACTCTGACAAGCTCCCACCATGCGGTAACGAGCTGCTGTCGGTATACTGTTCGGTCTTTAGGATCTTGGCAGGTGAGATATTTTGAGAGAACCTGATGAACGCGCTGAGCCTGATCTCCCTCTCCATTTAAAGCTGTTCGATAATATGAAGTATCATCAAAAACGTGGTTTGACTCTTCCTCGTAAAATTTTTCAATCGGTTTAAAAGTTTTGACTGAAAGATCGACTTTGTGTTCTGATGATTTCGGCGCTTCTTTTTCCTCAGGTTTGAATGACGAAAACTCTTTATAAGACGGAATATCCTCATCTGACATAGAGCTTTCTGTTTCGGCTAAAAGAGCGGCAATTGTCGGATCCAAATCTGCATCATTCATCGATAATAAACTCCATAAAAAATATCATTCCTAGTATAGCACATAATAAAAAAATATGCAGAGAGCATGGGGCTTTTCACATAGATTTTTCTTATTTTTTATCGGCAGATTTTCCGAGCAAAGTAAAATCATCGATTGAAGAACAGAAAGCAATTCCGCTGCCAGGCTCGCTCAGACATTTCAGTTCCCGGATTGCCGACAGAACGGTATCTTTAATCGAAGCATTCACGATGATTATGAGCATTTCCTTTTCCGGAACGATGTGCATTCCGAAGAATTTCGCATCATCTTCCCGTGCCGTTCCGCGGGCATTTATTACAGTTCCGCCACCGGCACCAGCCTTTCTTGCAGCCGCCATCACATCATCGGCATACCCCTTGTTTACGATGACGCTTATCATTTCATTTTCTTTTTCTGACATTTTACTAGAATCTCCTTCCGTGATGTGAGAGGTCTTCATAAGGGAACTTACGCTGAGGCTGAAAAACTCACCAAAGCCCGGACGCTCCTTTGCGGCAGTATCGATTACAGCCTGTTTTACGGCAGCCTCAACGGTATCATCGACAATCATCAGTATGATATCCTTTGTGGTTTCCCCGACACCGAGGACGGCAGCGACATTAGATTTTGCAAGTCCGCGCCCCATAAGGACAGTGCCACCGCCACATCCGCTTTCAACGGCAGCCCGGGTCAGTTTTTCGCCCTTGTCATGGGGAACAATGCTCATAAAAAGTTTCATTCTATTCATTGTGCCCCCCCTCCCCTGCATTTGGCAAGGCTGTTTTTTCTTTTTTCTGGCCTTTTTTGACTTTTATATTGAAAATGATTCCCAAAATCTGAATGGCGATCAGCGGAGTCATGGCAACAAGCGCAATCACGCCAAAAGCATCCTCAGCAGGATTTCCACCAAGCGCAGAAGCAGCGCCAAGCGTAAATGAAAGTATAAAAGTGCTCGTCATCGGTCCGGAAGCAACGCCGCCGGAGTCAAACGCAATGCCGGTAAAGAGTTTCGGACAGAAGAAAGAAAGTGAAAGCGCAATCGAATAACCCGGAATCAGTATGTACCACAAACTGAACCCGAAGAAAACTCGCAGCATCGAAATTCCGATCGAGACGGCAACACCCGCCGAAAGAGCCGCAAGCATTCCCCGGCGCTTTATCGTGCCACCGCTTATGCTCTCGACCTGATCGGTCAGAACCCATACAGCAGGCTCGGCACAAACAACGATTGCTCCGAAAATAATTCCTGTTAAAATCAGCAGACAAAAACTTCCGCCACCATCCTGAGCAGCTGCGCCAAGGACTTCACCAAGCTGCTTGCCTGCCGGCATAAATCCGCCTTGCGCGCCCAGCAAAAAGAGCACAAGACCGACAAAACTGAACGCAAAACCGCGTATCATCCTTACGACCTGCATCGGAGGCATTTTTAAAAGCGTGAACTGAAACAACGCCGCCATTACGGCAAGCGGGACAAGAGCTGTTATAACTTCCTTGACGATGGTCGGAAACATCAGTAGGAATATGCCGATTCCAGATCCGGAAACAGCAGAATGGGCAGTCTGGGAAGAGAGCGCTCCATCCGATGACCTGAGAAAAATTCCATATACGATTACTGCAAGAACAGGGCCGATGGAAGCGACTCCTGTCAGTCCGAAACTGTCGTCGCTTGAAAGTGATGTCTGACCTGACGCAGAAGATTTTGCACGAACCGCAGCGACACCGACTCCGAGAGCCATGATGAAAGGAACTGTCATCGGACCTGTGGTAGCTCCGCCCGCATCAAAGGCGATTCCCTGGAACTTGGCGGGAGCAAAAAAAGCAAGCACGAACACGAAGACGTAAAATGCTGTCAGCACATACTTTAAAGGCAGCGAGAGAACCGTCCTGAGGATACCGAATGCGACGAACAGCCCCACGCCGACCGCAATCATAAAGATAAGCCCCAGCTTGCTCACCGATGAATCGATGCCACGAACCTGATCAGCAAGCACCTGAACATCAGGCTCGGCAAGCGTAACTATAAAACCTATTAAGAAAGCAGCTCCAAGCAACAACGGGAGGCTGCGTTTTGCGGTCAGAGCCGCGCCACTCTGCTCACCGATTGGCAGGATTCCGATATCGACGCCAAGCAAAAAAATCGTAAGACCGATTATGACAAGAATTCCACCCGTCACGAAACGAATCATAACGTCACGGGCAAGCGGGGCAACCGTGAAGCCGAAAAGCAGCACGAGCAGCATTATCGGGAGAACAGAAGATATCGTCTCTTTTAATTTAGCGTAAAAGTTCATTCCTTAACCTAAGATTACAGCTCCTTAAAAAAATCCGCGTCGCAATAAAAGCTCACGGAAGCGGTTTTTATCACAACTCCTTAATTGCAGCTTCGATTACTTTCGCACTCAGCTCACCTGCAACCGGCTCATTGAAAGAATAAGTTCCGTCATAATTGTCGTCCGCCATGTCGCTCATGCATCGAAGAATGACAAACGGCGTATTGTTCAGATAGCATGCATGCGCAATGGCAGCACCTTCCATCTCAACGCAGGCAGGAACAAAATTAGCGTTTATTTCAGCCTTGACAGCCTTATCGCTGATGAACTGGTCTCCGGTCGCAATGCGTCCCTCAATCATATCGTGGCCATTTGAAAGCTCCGTGGAAGCAAATCCTTTCTTTACCGCATCAATCAGTTTTCGATCCGCAGTGAACGAGAACACATCCATCTGAGGAACCTGACCAAGCTTATATCCAAATCCAGTGGCATTTACATCATGATAAACAGCATCAGTTGAAACGACGAAATCCATTATTTTCAGCCCGTGAGCCATTGATCCTGCGATTCCCGTATTTACGACGTGAGTGCATCCGAACTGAAGTATGAGACGCTGCGCGCACAATGCGGCATTCACCTTGCCGACACCAGATCTAACAAGAACAACATCAACGCCATTCAGCTTTCCTTCCTCAAAAACAAGCGAACCGGCCACAACTTTTTTCAGGCCTTCCATTTTTCCACGAAGATAGTTTACTTCAACTTCCATTGCACCAATAATGCCAATCTTTTTCATAAAAGCTCCTTTAAAAACTTCGCGTCAGCGGTATTGCATGATACTTCGCATATTTTATCATGTTTTCAATTATTATTCATCCGATTTCAAGATTTTGTTTCATTATTCTTTTCATTCCAAAAAGCATTAATTTATTGTTATATTTTCATTTCTATTCAGATTTATGCAAGAAATTTCAAGATTTTCTCGATTTTTCGCAAAAAAACGTAAGATTTTCAATATTTTTCAACAAAAAAGTATTGATTAAAATCTCCATTTAGTCTAATATACTTTCAGCAGCAAGAAACGGAATTGTATGTCATACAATTCCAAAATAAAGCCCCGCATTTTCTCCTCCTTTAAGCGGGGCTTTTTCTTTTTTAAATCACTTCAGAACAAAACCACGAAATCACTTTACAAGCCTTTTCATTAGCTTTAAACTTTTCCCATGATTCACGAAATTTTCCATCTCCCGGTAAACTACGCTCAAACCCTCAATGGCGGGCAAGAACCTTTTTTGACTTCTTATTTTCTTGAAAATTTTAAAACTCTCGATCCGTCAAGAACGCGTCCCGTCGTGCTCGTTTGTCCGGGAGGCGGCTACGATCATCTTTCAAGCCGCGAAGGAGAAGCAGTGGCAATAAAAATGACGTCTCTGGGATTTCATGCCGCAATACTTAACTACAGCCTTGAGCCAATGGAATTTCCTGCGGCCCTCTGCGACCTTGCCGAAGCGGTACATTTTTTGCGCGCAAATGCAAAAAAATACAACATCGATCCTGACAAAATCATAATCTGCGGTTTCAGCGCGGGCGGACATCTCGCGGCAAGCCTCGGATGCTATTGGAACAACAAAATTCTTTCCGACATACTCCCATACAAAGCTGATGAAATTAAGCCTAACACGCTGATTTTAAACTATCCGGTCATCACGTCAGATATAAATTTCTGCCACAAAGGTTCCATCGAAAAAGCGCTCGGAAAAAACAAAGTTCAGCAAAGAGATCTTGTATCAATCGAAAAACACATATCAAAAGACTTCCCGCCTACTTTCATGTGGCACACAAACGAAGACATCGCCGTTCCTGCCGAAAACAGCCTGCTGATGGCAAACGCCCTGCGAAATGCCGGAGTTGAGTTTGAATACCACCTTTTTGCACGCGGAAAACACGGACTGAGCCTTGCCACAAAAGAGACATCGATTCCCGACGGAAGCACAATCGAACCGGAATGCTCCATCTGGCCAGAACTTTTCTGCAACTGGTATCTGCGCTAAAAAAAGTCTGTGCGGGATTTTGATTTTTCTTAATTGGATAGATTTTTACCCACCCGTTTTACTTTACGTCTATCACGACCAGCTCAAGAGGATTAAAGAATCTCGGAAAATTAGGTGACTGATGGGAAAGACCACGGCTTACGATAAAAACGGTGTTCTTGTTCCACTCGGAGCAGCCGACAAAATCAAACCGTCCGCCAGCATATTTTGGGAAATATCCCTGTCCCGGAGCAAAGATTCCGTTCACCAGAAATGGGATTCTCCACTGACCGCCATGCGCATGTCCGCTTAAAATCAGGTCGAAACATCGGCAAGATTTGTAATCTTCTATAAATTCCGGTCGGTGAGCAATCAGCATCGTAAAAAGAACGCCATCACAAACTGATTTTTCTGATTTCATCTGCTCGCTCAAAGAATTAAGCCGATTCAGATAAAGCATTTTTTTCTCGGCAGAACGGATCATGGGATGCTTTTTTACCTCCGACTGCGGATCCGAAATTCCAGCCAAAAGAATATTTCCATGAGGAAGCTCAATCTTAAAAATCTTATCGTCCGCAACAATCACGCCGCGCTCTTTCAAGACATGCTCGTACTCGTGGATTCCACCATCATAGAATTCATGATTTCCAGAAACGTAATAGATCGGGCACAAGTCTTTTATTCCGTCCAAAAGGCTTTCGACATTTCCCAGCTGCTTCTCTTCAGGACGCTCAAAATCAAAAATATCTCCGGTCATGACGATCACATCCGGTTGGGCAGCAACAATCTTTTTAATCAGATATGACTCATCTTTTCCAAAATCATTGGAGTGAAAATCAGACACATGGACGATTCTCACGCTCTTAGTGTCAGTTTTTTTCTCATTAAAATCTTCTTCGGAAATCGGCTCGAATTCAACTTCGTACTTTGGAACACTCACGCTTGCGCAAGAAACAAATACAAATCCGAGCAAAATAAATAAATATTTACAAATTTTCTTCATAAAACAAAGTATAACATAATCAAAAAATATGCTAAATTAGAAAAGCAGTGATTATTTTACATTCGAGTCACCATTGCTCATCAGGCTTTCAGCGGCCAGATTTTCATGCCGTCCGCTGATTTTTACTCTTTTTTGTAAAAGGAAAAATTTATGACAGTCTTTCAGGGAATAATCCTCGGTGTTCTTCAGGGAGTCGCAGAATTTCTGCCAATCTCTTCATCAGGACACCTCGCCGTCGCACAAAAACTTTTCGATCTCGAAGAGGTTCCTCTTCTTTTTGACATAATGCTTCACCTGGCAACATTATGCGCCGTAACAATCTACTTCCGCAGAAAAATCTGGATTCTTCTGAAAGTTTTCTTCCGCTGGATCATCCGAAAACCAAGGATCGAGACCGACAACGAAAAAGACATTCTCACGGGTACCGAAGAGCGAAGCCGAAAAACAATCGTCGCAATCATTCTTACGTCAGCAGTAACAGCCGTACTTGGAATCGGTGTAAGCAAACTCCTCCCGGCTCTGTCCATAAAAGCAACTTGCGCAGGTTTTATCGTAACAGCTGCCCTCCTGATTCTCTCATCATTTTTCGAAAAGCGCGCGGCAGCAAAATCACTCAGCGCTGACAGTCTTTCGCCGCTTCAGGCGCTCTTTATCGGTATAATGCAGGGAATCGGAACTTTGCCAGGAATAAGCCGCTCCGGCTCAACGATTGCGGGAGCACAGATTGCAGGCGTAAACAGGAAAGTCGCCGGTGAATATTCATTCATCGTCTCAATTCCGGCAATTCTCGGAGCTTTTCTTCTGGAACTTAAAGATTTTGGCGAAGTAAGCACAACAATCGGAGCAGCACCGCTCATCACTGGAGTTTTCGCAGCATTCGCCTGGGGATACATAGCGCTTTCCCTCCTCATGAGAATGCTCAAATCTGGAAAACTCGCCTATTTTGCCTATTACCTGATTCCGGCAGGAATTTTAGGGATCATCTTCCTCTAATAAAAAAATGGAGACGTGATAAAAAATACTTTCATGTATCTTTATCACTAAAGAGTTCTTGCTTTTGGCAAAAACTTTTTATACGCCGCCTCCGTGCAATGCCGCGCAATAGCACAAACGCTGAGTTTTTATAAGGAGCACAAAATGAACGAAAGTCTCACATCAGAATCGCTTCCAAAATGGAATCTCGATTCACTTTTTCCATCTATTGAATCTCAGAAATATAAAGATGCCGTAAAAAACTATAAATCCGGTATCGAAAATCTTTCAGGGTTGCTGAAAAGCTCTGAAATCAGCAGTGATTTTTCACAGTGGCTTTCTGATTATCTCAATGCGGACAACGACGTCATAGCTCTAGCCCAAACGCTTAATGCTTATTCGTACATAATTTATTCAGTAGAAACCACAAATACTAAATTTCTGAACAACCTTTCTGAAATCGAAGAAATCGGAACTGAATATGAGCAGGTTGTCCTTAAGTTCAAATCCATTCTGAAAGAGAACAAAACGAAACTCGAAAAATTCTATTCAGATTTCCCGGATTTTAAAGAATTCAAATTCCTGCTGGACGAAGCTCTCCGAGAAACCGAGCACCAGATGTCCGCGCAGGAAGAAAAGCTCGCGTCAGACTTGCAGCGCACCGGCGGAAACGCATGGGACAGACTTCACGAGCAGATAATCAGCAACATGAAAGCCCCTGACGGCAAACCCTTCAACACCCTCAGAAACGACGCGTATTCAGAAGATGCCGAGTTAAGAAAAAAATCTTATGCCCAGGAAATAGGGCTTCTCAAACAAAACGAAATCGCCTTTGCAGCCTGTCTCAACAATCTCAAGGGCGAAACGGTTTATCTGAACAAAAAGCGAAACTGGTCCAGTGCCATCGAACGCGCCCTGTCTTCAAGCAGAATGTCAAAAAAAACACTCGACTCGCTCATTTCCGCAATAGAAAATTCTCTTCCGGTCTGGCGTGAATATTTCAAGCTCAAATCAGCTTGCCTCAAAAAAAACAACCTGACTGCCAGCAAGAGCACTAAAGAAGGACTGGCCTTCTACGACCTTTTCGCGCCGCTGTCGGCAAAAAATGGCAGCTCAAAGACATGGTCATTTTCTCAGGCACGTGATTACATAATCGCACAGTATTCGTCTTTCAGCCAGGAAATGGGCGACTTTGCCCGCCATGCATTCGACAATAACTGGATTGATGCCGCCATTTATCAGGGAAAGGTTGGCGGCGCATATGACGAAGATTTTGCCCTGAATCACGAAAGCAGAATTCTGACCAACTTTACTGGCGCATTCAGCGACGTAATAACGCTCGCGCACGAGCTTGGGCATGCCTATCACTTCAGCTGTCTCAAAGGAAAAAAGGCTGCATTTTTCAGCTATCCTATGACTCTCGCAGAAACAGCATCAACTTTTGCCGAAACAATCGTAAAACAGGACATGCTCAAAAAATCATCCCCGGAAGAAAAACTTCTCCTGCTCGACATAGATCTTCAGGATGTAAGCCAGGTGCTTGTTGACATTTTGTGCAGATTCTATTTTGAGCAGTCAGTTTTCGAAGAACGCTCAAAGGGAGAGCTGAATTCGGATGATTTTTGCAGGTTGATGAAGGACGCTCAGGAAAAATCTTACGGCTCAGGCTTAAATGAAGAGCGCCATGAATACATGTGGGCAGTAAAATCTCATTACTACTCAACCGCCCTCGATTTTTATAATTTCCCGTATGCTTTCGGGCAGCTGTTTGCTGCAGGACTCTACATGCGATACAAAAAAGAGGGAACTTCTTTCGCAAAAACTTATTCGAGCCTGCTTTCAGAAACAGGATCTATGAGCTGTGAGGATCTTTGCTCCAAATCAGGATTTGACATAACTAAAAAAGATTTCTGGCTCTCTGGCATCGAAATGTACCGCGCAGAAATCGAAGAATTCAAAAAACTGATATAAACAATAACCCCTTTAAAAAAAATAAAGCCGCTCTTGTATAAAGAGCGGCATCGCATACATTCTACTGATGTACTAATCAGATAGATTATGCCTCTGCAGGAGCCTCTTCAGAAGTTGCAGCAGCGGCAGCTGCGGCAGCTTTTCCAGCTCTAGCTTCTTTACGTGCAATATTCTTCAGTGCAGCATTGCATTTTTTGCAAATCTTTACTGTATTGCCATCAATTTCTTTTTCATAAAGAACTTTGACATTTTCATTTCCACAGCGTGGACATTTACCACGACCATGGTGTGCTTCGCTACGAATACCAGTTCCGCGATGTGCTTTAGACATATTCTAACTCCTTATTATGCTTCAGGAGCTGCTTTCTCTGCAGTAGCTTTTGCTTTCTTTGCAGGAGCTTTTTTAGCAGCAGTTGTTTCATCAGCCTTCTTTGAAGAAGCCTTTTTTGCAGGAGCTTTTTTTGCTTCAGCTTTTGGTTCTGCTTTCTTTGCAGGAGCTTTTTTAGCAGCTTTGTCTTCTTCAGTAGGCAACTTGTAATCTACCAACTCGAGGATTACTACATCAGCAGCGTCTCCCTGACGGAAACCGAGCTTAAGAATACGTGTGTATCCACCGTTGCGATCCTTCATGCGTGGACCGATCTCTGTGAAGAGTTTGTTCAAGATTTTCTCGTCCTGAATAAACTTTGCAGCAGTTC
>CAMVSS010000018.1 GCA_947170195.1 uncultured Treponema sp.
TGTAAGCCATACCACCGCCGATAACGAGGGCAGAAGCGTTCTTCAAGAGGCTTTCGAGAACAGCGATTTTTGAAGAAACCTTTGCACCACCAATGATGGCAACCTGTGGTTTTGGTGGATTCTCAACCATCGGCTGGATGTATTTAACTTCTTTCTCCATGAGGAAGCCGCCGACTTTTACAGAAACGAACTTAGCGATAGAAGCTGTAGAAGCCTGATCGCGGTGAGCAGTTCCGAATGCATCGTTTACGAAGATATCTCCGTAAGAAGCAAGCTCTTTTGCCATAACATCGCGCTCAGCAGCGTCCTTTGAAGTCTCTTCCTTGTGGAAGCGAGTGTTCTCGAGCATTGCAACAGCACCCTCTGGGAGAGCGTCGATAGCAGCTTTCTGACCGAGTGCATCAGGAAGGAATGTAACTTCTTTTCCGAGTTTCTTTGCGAAATATTCAACAACCGGCTTCATGCGGTTCTTACCATTGATGAATTTCTCTGAATCTGCATCAGTCCATGTTTTTCCAGCTTTCTCTGCCTTTTCCTGAGCTTTTTTTACATCCTTTTTAGGATCTCCGAGGTGGCTCATCAAAACAAGTGACCTTGGGCTCTGCTCAAGGATATATTTGATTGTTGGAAGTGCAGCAGTAATTCTTGTGTCATCCTGAACAACACCATCCTTCATAGGAACATTGAAATCAACGCGCATGATAATGCGTTTTCCTTTAAGATCTACGTCTTTTACAGTTTTAATCATCTTTGTATTTCCTCCAAAAAGATTTTTAATAAAGCTAGTAACCTTAAAATAATACTCCACAATCTTTGCATTTGCAACTTATTGCACAAAATTATGACGAAAGATTACAAAGATAATAATAAAGCAGCTCTACAGTTGCACATACATCGCGGACATCACATTCCTCATACGAATGGACATATCTCATAGGTATCTGAATTCCCCCGCTTTTTATTCCGCCGTTCAAAGTCTGCATAAAACTTGCGTCCGTCGCTCCAGCAGAGTACGCCTCAATCTGATATGGGATTTTATATTCTTTTGCAATTCTCTTCATATCAGAAACCATCTTTCTATCTGATATTATTCCGTTAACCCCAGTGCTCAGTTTGTCCATAACCTTTATGGAAGTGCCTTTGCCAAGCTCATTGATGTAATTGCGTTCCTGAACACCGGGAATATCCGTGGCAAGGCTCATATCAAGGGCAATGGCATAATCCGGCTTTATGTTTGTCGTCGCAACGATCGCACCGCGCGCTCCGATTTCTTCCTGAGTGGAAAAGAGCGCATAAAAATCAGGAATCTGGTCATCTGTTTTCTCAAAGAATTTCAAAACCTCCAGAAGCACGAAAACCAGAGCCCTGTCATCAAGAGCCTTTGCAACAACCCTGTTCTTGCCCAAAAATTCTGTAGGATAATAAATCGAAACAGGGTTTCCAACTTCTATGCCAAGTTTCTCCGCTTCCTCCGCAGATTCCGCCCCGACATCGATAAAAAAATCATGAACGGACTCAGGCATTGAGGTGCATCTGTCAGGCCGTCCAGGATGCATAGACTGAATAATGCCTGTAACGTGGCCGCTCTCAGTCTTTACCGTAACTTTTTTTCCGAAGAACTGCTGTACTGCAATTCCGCCCAAAGTCTCCATCCACAAAAATCCGTGACTGTCGATGTGCCTTACGATAAGCCCAATCTCATCCATGTGGGCAGCTACAAGAACTTTCTGTTTTTTCTGCCCATGTTTGTGAACAATAATATTTCCAAGCACATCCCGCTCAATCTGAACATCGAAATTCTTCAACTGCTCGATGATTAAATCTGAAATCTCATCTTCAAATCCCGAAGGACCTACAGCCTCACACAATTTTCCGATAGAATTCCTGAAATCTTTTTCAATTTCCTTTTTATCTAGTTTCATATAGCACTTCCTTTTTTTCCCGTCTTATTTTTGGGACACTCTGCAAAAGCAGCTTTGTATATTCATTCTGCGGATTTTCAAGAACCGATTCCGCATCTCCGGATTCCACAAATTTTCCGTCGTGCATCACCGCAATTCTGTCAGCGATATGCTTTACGACTCCCAAGTCATGTGAAATAAAGATGTAAGAGATTCCAAGCCGACACTGCAAATCTTTAAGCAGGTTTATTATTTTTGCCTGAACCGACACGTCAAGGGCGGATACAGGCTCATCACAAATTATTATTTGCGGCCTCAGGATTATCGCACGGGCAATTCCGATTCTCTGCCGCTGTCCCCCGGAAAATTCATGAGGATAACGGTCTGCATAAGAGCGGTCAAGATTAACCATATCCATTGCTTCAAGGACTCTGGCGGTACGCTCTTCTTTTGATTTGCACATTTTTGCAATGTCCAGGGGCTCTGCAATTATGTCCTGCACCGTCATTCGGGGATTCAGGGCACTGTACGGATCCTGAAAAATCATCTTTATTTTTTTCCGTTCATTCTGCAGAGCCTTACCCCGCAGCAAACGGAAATCAAGTCCGTTTAAAAATATTTTTCCGTCTGTCGGTTCAGTTATGCGCAGAAGGGAACGCATAGCCGTTGATTTTCCGCAGCCGCTTTCGCCTACAATCGCAAGAGTTTCGCCCCTATGCAGACAGAAACTTATTCCGTCAACCGAGCGGACTGTTTCTTTTTTTCCGAACATTCCGTCTTTTACATAAAAATACCTCTTAAGGTTTTCTACATTCAAAAGGATTTCGCTGTTTTTAACTTCCATCTATATCAAAGCTCCTAAAATCTTTCAAATTAGGCTGTTTCAAAAGTCCGACAAGTTTTGAAACTTGCTCAAATACCATCAACTCCACTCATCAAAGGGATAAAAACAAGCCGCACAGTGAGAATCATTTTCGTCGGGATGACATTCAGGACGTCTTTCCATACATTCCGGGCTTGCAAAAGTGCATCTCGGAGCAAAAACACATCCGGAAGGAATTTGATTCAGCATTGGAACATTTCCCGGAATACTTTCGAGAGTCTTTTCATCATCATCCAAAGTAGGAACGGCATTCTGCAAGGCTTTTGTATACGGATGCATTGGCGAAGAAAAAATCTCGCCCGACTTTCCATATTCAACAAGTTTTCCGGCATACATTACGGCAACATAATCGGACATTTCAGAAATTACACCCATGTCGTGACTTATAAAAATGACAGCAGCCCCGGTTTCTTCCTGCAGCTCACGGATCAATTGAAGGATTTGAGCCTGCACCGTAACATCAAGGGCCGTCGTCGGTTCATCGCAGATTAAAAGTTCAGGACGACATACAAGAGCAATGGCAATCATGATTCGCTGACGCATTCCGCCGGAAAGCTGAACAGGAACCTGATGGAACACCTTTTCGGCATTATGAATTCCGACAGCTTTTATCATCTCAAGGGCTTTTGATTCAGCTTCCTTTTTTGAAACGCGCTCATGCGCCAGGACACATTCGGCGATCTGCTTTCCGCAGGTCATAAGAGGATTTAAACTCGTCATCGGCTCCTGAAAAACCATAGACATTCGGCTGCCCCGATACTGACGGAGCTGTTTTTGACTAAGATGAGTTATATCATCACCGCAAAAACAAATCGACCCGCCGCTTATTTTTCCAGGACGCGCAACAAGTCCCATTATGGCGGAAGCAAGCATACTTTTTCCACAGCCGCTTTCACCAACAATACCAAGAGTCTGCCCCTTATTAACAGCAAACGAAACTTTATCAACCACCGGCAAATCTCCGCTTTCTGTATAAAGAGTAACGCACAGGTCTTTTACGGAGATAACAGGATTATCATTCATCATCTTTAATAACCACCATTAAAATCAGCGAAGTTTTGGATCGAGGGCATCACGAAGACCGTCACCAAGCATGTTGAATGCAATCACAGTGATGATGATGCAAAGCCCCGGAAAAAGACTGTAATAAGTATTCGTGCGGATGTAAGTCTGCGCCCCGGCAATCATTGCCCCCCAGCTCGCTGTAGGACTCTGAACACCAAGTCCAAGATAGCTTAAGCTGGCTTCTGAAAGGACGGCTTCAGGGATTCCAAGAGTAGCTGCGACAATCAGCATCGGAATACAATTCGGAAAAAGATGCTTTATTATGATTCTCAATTTCGAACCGCCGTCAATCCGGCAGGCTTCAATATACTCCTGCTTTTTAAACTGAATTACGGTTCCCCGAATCAGCCTGGCAGTTCCGGCCCAGCTTAAAAGCCCGAGCGAAAGATAAAGGTTCATGATGCCGGAACCAAGCGCATACATAAGGGCCATAGCCATCAGAAGAAAAGGAAAGCTGGAAAATGCCTGTATGAAAAATGAAATGACATCATCAACTTTTTTTCCCAGAAATCCGGCGCAAATTCCAAGCGTACATCCAATCGCACAAGAAATCAGCTGGGAAATTATGCCTACGCTCAGTGAAATGCGGCATCCGTACACGCATCGGGTAAATATATCCCTGCCATATTCGTCAGTTCCAAACCAGTGAGTCAAAGACGGCGACAAAAGCCGCTGCGCAAGAACCTGCTTATCAGGATCGAAACGCGTTATGAACGGAGCAAAAATCGCCGCAAACGTAAAAATAATCAGAACTAAAAGCGAGAGCATGGCCGGAACATTTTTTGCAAGCAGCCTGAACGCATCATTGTAATAACCTTCCCGTTTCATAAAATCACGCCCCCTTTCTATGCTTCTGCAGATGCCAGCCGTACATTTGGATTTATCACGGCATAAAGAATATCAACGATAAAATAAATGATGACACAGACCGTTGCGACATACATTACAGTTCCCTGGACAAGCGGAATGTCACGGCGGTAAATTGCATCGATCAAAAGTTTTCCGACACCGGGAATATTGAACACGTTTTCCGTAATCATGGAACCAGTAAGAAGGCTTCCGATTTCAGTTCCGCTGATTGTGACGATCGGAATCATTGCATTGCGGAATATATGGAACATCACAATGCGGGAAGCATGCAGTCCCTTTGCCCAGGCTGTTTTTACAAAATCCTGACCGATTACTTCAAGCACACTCGTGCGGGTAATTCTAGAAATCGAAGCAGAGTATCTTGTTCCTAAAGCCAGACAGGGAAGAACATACCCCAAAGGAGAACTGACTCCGGAAACAGGCAGTATATGAAATTTCAGACCGATATAAATTTGAAGGAGAATCGCCACCCAAAACGACGGCATCGAAATCCCGAAAACAGAAATCGTCATTAAACATCTGTCCAATACCGTTCCACGCGCAAGGGCAGCCGCCATTCCAAGCGTAATTCCGATCACAAGAGCAATAAGATACGTCCAGAAAGCTATGCAAAACGTGTAGCGGAAAGCATCCGTTATAAGGAAAGCCACAGGCTTTTTCTGAAAATAACTTACCCCAAGATTTCCATGCAGCAAATCTGCAAGCCAATTTACATACTGAACAAAAACAGGGGCATCAAGCCCCATCTGTTTTTTTACATCCGCAATCTGCTGTGCGTCTGCAAATTCTCCCAGCATTGCCGCAACGACATCGCCGGGAACAACAGCGAGAATAAAGAATGTCACAAGTGAAATGAACAGCAATATTCCCGCCGCTAAAAAAATTCTTTTGAATATATAGCGTATCAAAAGAAAACTCCTGAACTACCGGAAATCAAATTATTTTTTGGATACATCCACATCAATATTCCAGAAATGATAGATAAGGTTTCCTACTTTATAATTTTTTATCCAAGGTTTTGCGATAAACTGACTCTGCGGATAATATAACGGAATACAAGCATAATCTTCAAGTGAAAGCAGTGAGTCTGCCTTTCTATAGAATTCAGCACGCTCCTTTTCATCAGTACTTGCACGGGCAGCATCAAGAGCCTTATCAAATTCAGGATTGTCGTAGAACACACCTCTGGCATTTGAATTTTTTGAGTAGAAATAGTTGTACATCTGGAAATCACCGTCAGGATACAAAGCATTCCATATCATGTCAGTTGCAGGAACCTTTCCGGCCGTGCGGTCGCTGTTCCAGGTCGCATTATCTACAGTTGCGAGAGAAAGATTGATTCCAACTTCAAGAAGATAGCCCTGAATTGCCGTGTAAAGAGCACCGGAAGTCTGACGAACAGAAGCTGAGATTGTCAGACCGTTCGGA
Organism: uncultured Treponema sp.; assembly: GCA_947170195.1. GTDB lineage: Bacteria > Spirochaetota > Spirochaetia > Treponematales > Treponemataceae > Treponema_D. Next base: position 6,148 of record CAMVSS010000018.1, read on the forward strand.
TATCCCGCCTGTGCAAGGAGTTCCTTTGCCTTCTGCGGATTGTATTCATAGACAGGAAGAGTCGAATCGTGTCCAGGAATGTTGTTGTTCAAGTATGAAGTTGCAGGAATTCCAGCTCCGTTCAGCACAGTCTTTATAAGCTCTTCGCGGTTGCTTGAAAGTGAAATTGCCTTGCGGATGTTTATGTCCTTGATGTGTTCACTTTTAAGATTGAGGGAAATGAATGCAGTTCCAAGAGGATAGTATGCAGTAATCTGGTCTGCATAATTTTTCTGGTACTGACTAAGCAAAGCCGCGCTCAAATCACAAAGGTCGATGTCTCCGTTCTCATAAGCGATGAGTTTTGTCTGATCACTGCTGAAGAAGATGATATCAAGCTCATCAAGATTAACTTCACCACCATGATAATTCTCATTCTTTACCAGAACGACCTTTGTTACATCATCATTTTCTGCAATTTTGTAAGGACCAGTTCCGATAAGGTTTGTTCCGATCCCCCAGTTCTCACCGGCAGCTTCACAAGCTTTCTGCGGGAAAATATCCGCATAAGAAGTTCCGATGTTTTTTACAAACGGAGCGAATGCATAATCCAGAGTGATTGTAAAATGATAGTCATCCTGAATTTCAAAACCTGCAAGGCTGTCAGCCTTTCCTGCAAGCATGTCCTTTGCACCCTTGATCATATTAAAATATGCAGTGCTTTTTGCCCCTGTTTTTGGATTGAACATACGTTCAAAAGTGTATTTTACATCGCTGCTCTTAAGCTCAGTTCCGTCAGTAAAATAAACGCCCTTCTTAAGCTCAAAAGAATAAACCTTTCCGTCGTTCGAAACTTTTGGAAAATCAGTAATAAGCCAAGGCTCTTCAATATTGTCGTCATTAAAACGCAAAAGGCTTTCTGTTACCTCATCTGCAATTGAAGCAGCTCCAGATGATGTTGACTTCTGCATGTCGTATCCGGTTCCGGCATTTGCCTGTCCGAATCTTACAACTTTTCTTGAAGAAGCTCCGTTTTTCGCATCAGAACCGGATTTGCATCCAGCAAAAAAAAGCCCTGCAACTGCCGTTACAGCTATTAACTTCCTGTATATTCTGTTCATAATTTTCATCTCCTCTCTTAGAAGTCTCAAGTGTATTTACCTATAGGTTTGGTAGGTATTATATACTTTTGATATCTTTTGTCAACAGAAACAAAAATCACAACAAAACGTCTAACGAATTTTCTTTACAGACTCCAGCAATTCAACCGCAGAAACCGGCTTTTCAGGCATAAATAAAACTCCGTCTTCAAGATTTAAGATCTCTCTTTCGACGCAGCCCAGAACGGCATCAAAATCCGGGGAATCGCTCTTTACATCAAGAACTGGGCTTTCCCTTCCTGCGGCAATAAATGCGGATGAATATCTTGATTTTGCTTCCGGAGAAAAGCCCTTTCTTGCGCAGTAAATGTTCCACAAAAAGCGGGCACAGATTATTTTTGTCGCAGAATCATTTTTCGAAACTGAATTTGAATAATCCGGCGGAAGCGAAACGCAGTCCAAAAGCCCAGCATCGCTGATTTTTTTGTACATCTGAGAATCGGTGACGCTTTTCTCAAATGCGTAGGAATCCAGAAGCGAAGTTTCAGCCTTTACAAGAGAAACCATCTCAAAAACAGACAGCGAATTCTTTAATTTCAGAGAATCATCCGTTGAAGAAACAGAGCGCAGCCGCCACGCGTTTTCCCGGGCCGCTCCGTAATAAGTTCTGTACAGAGGATCGAGTTTAACAAAAGCCTCGTCAAAAAATGCAACGGCCTTTGCAAAATCATTTTCCCGATAAGCGTTCAGAGCCGTTTCAAGCTTAAAAAGAGGATGCTCCGCCTGAGACAAAAGTTTTTCAGCGTCTTCCGACTGCAGCCGGCTCAAAAGAATTACAGCCCGGACGTCAGCCTTGAAAGCCGCATCAGATTTTTCGTAAAGAAGCTTTGCGGCGGCTTTTTTACCTGCAAGAAGCGATGCGGAGCCTTCAAGCGCATAAAGCCGTGCCAAAGCCGAAGAAGAAAGACCAGAATCATTCAGCGAAAACTCAATCTTTGAGCAGAGTTTTTCAGCCTCGGAAACAAGCGCGGCATTCTTTTTTAAAAGCATCTCGCCGTCAAGCCTTGCAAACTCAAGCTCAAAATCCTGAAGCTCTCCGTCAAACTGATTTTTTTCAATTACAGTCTGATTAGTGGTAACACAGGAAGAAAAAATAATTCCGAAGACAAGCGGAACAACAAAAAAAAGATTCTTTTTCATCAGCGAAGTGTCCATCCATTAATTTTTTTATCAAGAGTCAGGGCAAAGAAGTCAGGATTGTTGTCTCCGTTTCCGTCGGCAAAAACAGGCTTGCCGAATCCAGGAAGCGGATATCCGGAAAGGAGCTCCAGATCCTCATTGAAAGCATAAATCAGATTGGAGTCTGCGTTTACATAGATTTCAGATTTTCCGTCACCATCACAGTCATCAGCTTTGAGCCATGCATTTTTTCCAGTTGAATCCGGGATTTTAACCGAAAGGAAACTTCCGTCCAGAGAGATTCTGTACAGAACGGCATCACTTGAAATCGCATAAAAATATTTTTTTGAAGCCGCGAGATTTGAAAGGAATACGCCTGGAAGCTTTATAGGGAATTTTTTTGCCTCACTGCCATCAAGCCAGACTTCCACCGTACCGGACTGCGAGACAAAAGCCGTGTAGATTTTATTTCCGTTTTTGAGCAGCGCAGGAGAGCCGAGTCCGATTTCAGAAACCTGAACAGGAGACTCCGGGTTAAGACAGTTTTTACCGTCAAAATGATAAATCTTTCCGAAAAAGCCCTTATCGTAAACCGCGCTAAGTTCATCAAGAACTGCGGGAGCGGATTTTACAGAAAGCTCAGGTATTTCACAATACGAAACTTCGCCAGACATATTTACAAATGCAATCCGTTCATCTTCGAGCGGAATTATGAGCTGAGATTTTGAGGCAGACGCACGCGAAGAAGGGATTCCTTCGAGCACGACAGGGAAGCCTTCAACATTTTCAAGCTCACTGTTAAAAAGCGAAACAGTTCCAAAATCAGAAACGCCCCAGAGCAGTCCGCCAGAAACAGACTGACTTTCTGCAGCAACAACGGAATAAGAATCAGAGAGATTCTTCTGAACGACATTGAGGGAAGAAAGATCCATAGCCTTAAGACGTTTTGAACTTTCGAGCCAGAAAAGTGTTTTTTTATCCGGAGAAACAGCAAAATCCTCGGTTTCTACACTGCCTGAAAGAGCGACCGGGTAACCGGAAAGAGCGCGGCTGCCGGCTTTTTTTTCTGCGCATGCCTGGATCTGGATTTCGAGCACGTTTTTCTTTACACGGACATCAACACGGCCCATGTTGTAAAGCCGCAGGATATTGGAAAGCCCGCGGTTGGAACGCAGGAATGCAGGAGAACTCTGCTCTAGATTATAGAACAAACTTACATGGCTGTCGGATTTCTGACCAGACGAAACGAGCTTCCATGAATTCGTTTTTACGAGAGTTCTGTTCTCGCGGGAAAGCGAATAGATTTCGGAAAGACATTCCGGGCTTTGAGAAAAGTAAATGAATCCGTCCTGAACAAAATAATATGGAGAAGGAATAGAGATTGAAAAAGCCGCAAGGATTTTGCCCAAAAAGTCAGGGAGCTTGATTCTTGAGAGACGAGCACCGCCCAAAATCAGCGCATTGGAATCCTCGATCAAAAGCGAAGAATTGATTTTTTCGAACACCCTTTTTCGGGCTTTCTCATCGGCAATCTGAAGGGCGATAACAGGCTCATTCTGATTCTCGATTCCGAACAAAGCGAAATTCGAGCCGCTCCAAGAGAACAGCATGTCTGAAAGCCCCATGCCCAACATACCGACGCACAAAGAATCCGCAGTCTGCCAAGTCTTCTCGATGTTTTTTTCTTTCGGGACAAAAGGGAACACGCATTTTTTCAGTTCTTCCAGCGTTCCGGCATTCAGAACAGTGTAATACTGAACGGAATCGACAAATCTTGCCAAAACAGGCGGAACAGAAGAAGACTTCTCCAAGATATCTGAAAGAGGATTGTCATTCTTAGAATCGACAGGAAGCTGGCAGCGCAAACTTATATCAGAATCAGAAACATTAAAAGAAATGACGCTCAGAGAATCAGCGGAAAGAAGCCCGGTCATGTTCTTGAGGATATCACTACCAGCGGCGAAAGAAAGCGCGAGTTTTTTTGCATCGGCGACAATCTTAAAGCCCTTTCCTGCTCCAGATGTAAGAAGCTTTTTCTCTTCCGGCGAATACGAGACATCATTTGCGTTCAGGGCAGAGTTGAACAGAAGCTCAACATCTGTGGCCGCAATCAGAAGGTTTTTTACAGGCTTGATATAATAGACAGCCTGCTCGGTTTTGTAAGTGTAATAATCCGTGCCGTCGGAAGTCATTTTAGAAAGATTCGGAATAGAAAGTTTCTCGACATACCATTTTGCAGGTCTTGTAACGGCGGAAAGAAAGCCGAGGTCAACTACGGCGACAAAACTCTGGGATGAAGAAGACTGCGATGAAGATTTCTCATACAAAGCGAAATCGACAGGCCGGGAAGCCAGAATCTTAAAGAAACGGTTCTGACGGAGTTTTGCAGACCTGAGGCGCATAAAGAGCGACCTGTACTTTACGAAATCCGGGGAAGAAAGAAATACGTCCGCAGCCTTAAGATCAATGAGCGGATTAACGGACTCAAATGCCGAGTCGGAATGAACATAAACGGAATAATTCCTTGGAATTGCAGACAGAGACGATTTTCTGTCCAGGAATGAAAATGCCCCGTAAACCACAAGAAGAAGAATTATTATCAGCAACGCTTCGAAAAGAATAGAAAAGAAACCGGCTTTCTTTTTTTTCTTTATAACATTTTTGTTCTCATCAGATATTTTCTTTGTCATAATACCCCATTTTCTGACAGTTCAATCCCTTTGTCAATGTTGCAAGACGACGTACTGCCTCTCGAAAAAAAAGTGATTTTTTTTGATTTTTTCGCTTGCTTTTCCACCAAAGTATGCCATAATTAAATCGTGGTCAGGAAAGAGATGAGGACTTACACCGGCTGCACGAAAAGGAGGCGTTTATGTTGCCGACAAAATTAGCTGACCTTTTTAAGGTCATTTTCTAGTTTTTTTCTTTTCACCGGATATTTCCGGGACTTTTTTTGATGGCTGACAGCTTCAGTTCTGTTTCACGCCACATACAAAGCACCGCGTCAGGCGGTGTTTTTTTTGTTTAAAAAGATTTATTTGTGATACCATCCCAGACTGAACTTAACGACTTCTTCGGGAATATAGTATCTAGGACCTCCTCGCTCAACTGTCGCATATCCGCCAAAGCCAAAATCACAAAAATTGCAATTGTTCTTTTCATTTTATGCTCCGTCGAGAAGTGTAACAAAATTCGATACATTGTAATCCAGCATCTTTCTTTATATAATACCATACCAATTGCATAGGCAAATAGACTTCTTTTATAAGGAATTTTTATGAATACATATCAGTTTGCGCGGACTCGGCTCACATTTGGCAAGGAAAATATGGAAAAAATCTACAACGCTCGCGTAATTGTTTTTGGTCTTGGCGGTGTTGGAAGCTACGTTGTGGAGGCTCTGGTCCGCTCTGGAATAGGTGCAATCGATATTGTGGACGATGACAAAATCTGCCTTACGAACTTGAACCGCCAGCTTTACGCGCTTCGCTCCACGGTCGGCAAAGACAAAGTTGATGTGGCGGAAGAGCGCATTCACGACATAAACCCAGACTGCAAGGTTACGAAGTGGAAGACCTTTTTTATGCCGGACACTGCCGACCAGTTTGATTTTTCCCAGTATGATTACATCATTGACTGCATTGACACAGTGACGGGCAAGCTCGAAATCGTGAGCCGTGCAAAAACATTGAAAAAGCCTGTCATCAGCTGCATGGGAGCAGGGAACAAAGTTGACCCGACACAGCTCAAAGTCGCCGACATCACACGCACTTCGGTTTGTCCGCTTGCCCGCGTAATGCGAAACGAACTGAAAAAGCGGAACATCAAGCGATTGAAAGTTGTTTTCTCCACAGAAAAAGTAATTCCGCCACACGACGAGGATATGGACATCAGCTGCAAAGTTCACTGCGTGTGTCCGCCTGGCACAAAGCGCACTTGCACCGTAAGAAACCAAGTGCCAGGAAGCAACGCATTTGTGCCCTCTGTTGCAGGAATGATGATTGCCGCCGAAGTACTCAAAGATTTGACACAGTTCCACGTAACAGACTTGTTCAAAGTGGATAAAAATGCAAGGCATTACTACGGTCCAATATAGTCTATGAAGCTGAATCCTTTTTTAACTTCGTAATCGTATTTAAAAGTTTTATTTTTCTTCACATCATCATATTCGTATGTCAAATCAACAATTATTGAGTACTTTTTATCTTTTTTAGGATATGGAATTTTAAACCAGCCTACAAAATACGCAGATCTAAAATAATTTTCGTTCTCTTTAATAGGTTCAAAGGGCACAATATAAACATCATCTTTTGGATAATATTGATATACTTTTTTTTTAAGGTCGTAATCACCGTCAGATGTGTGTATTGTAATTTTTTTTATCTCATATTTTAGGTTTTTATGTTTTGTATATACTTCATAACTGAAATGACCGGGCATTAAGTTTTGTTTTATATCCACACTATGCATGGAGTGATAAAAATCATTATTTATGCAAACAAAAAGTGTGTCGTCGGTATAATAGTCTCTCAAGCGTTCGTTTTCATAATCGCCCAGGCCTGTAAGCTGCCAAACATAAGGATCTGACACAAGTTTATATGTCACATGATAACCGAATTCAAAAAGTCCCAATGAAAATGCTTTTCCTGCAAATATGCCCATAATGATTCCTATTATCAGTTTCTTTTTCATAAAAATTCCTAATACCTACTTTTTCATACTATACAGCCCGCAAAATTAAAGATTGTCAGTAAAAGTAATAAACAGATTTTTTTCATGGCTATGCCTCCGTTTTTATTTAAGAAAATATGTAATCTCAAAAAAGTATAGGAATATACTAAAAACAAGTCCCCACACAGACATAAATATTGCTGTGAACATGAGCTTCTGCTTTTTCGTCTCATTATCAAAGAATGGATGCTTCATTTTTCCTCCATAAATAAGAAAACTTGCAATTGCTTGATACCAAATCCATGCTAAAAGTGCTATGTAAAGAAGCATTCGCTCAATATGCTTTGCAGTCCCTATATATTCAGGATTTTTATAAACAAAAATTGTAATAACTAAAAACGTAATAACAATTATAAATGAAATTATCATATAACGAAGACCTAGTTTTAAGGCAAAGTGTCTTTTCTCTTCGGTATCATATTTGGGTGTCTTTATCTTACCGCTGCCAATAAGAATAAGTTTTATCGGAAGAAAGAAAATAACCATTACAATGAAAAGTATTTTTAATATATCCATAAATTGCTTTTCCTTTTGTTGTTATTTTATAAATGGGAAACTAGATGAATCAGGAAGAGCTAAAGGCGTATTACCTATATTCCCAACAGAAGGATTGATAAGATTTGTATATAATTCAAATGGCTCTGCTTTTACCCCTGCCTGGGCTTGAGAAAACATATAAGCTCCATCAGCGTCTATGAAAATTCCAACTTGAACACTTTTTCCCCCAGTCTGTTCTGCAGCAACTACCATTGCTGTTGTTCCAAAAAGCATTTCTAAAATTCCAACGGTTTTTTGAATATTTGCCTCTTTCTCTGTAAGTTTTTCTCCAGAATCTTTATGAAACCAAGATGAAACAGTTTCTTTTAGACCATTATTTTTCGAACCATTATTCAGCTCGCTGTTCTTCTTCGCAGCTAGATCTTCGTCCCGTCTTTGGCATCGTTCCACATAATCTGGATAATCAGAGTTTCCTTTCTTTGAATTTGAACCAGTTTCCTTTTCATTGGCTTTACTAGAACCACTTGCCACCTGTCCAGATTTTTCGCTGGAATGCTGCTCGCTCTTCGTGCTACCGACAGACGATTCTTTTTCATCCCCTTTTGAGCTATTCTTGCCTTCTCCAGCGGATTTTTCTTCTTCACCTTCAATTCTATCTTTTGAAGCCGAAGAGTCTGTAGCCTCTGTCTGACGGTTTTCAGATTTATCTTCCGGTGAATTAGTGTCGCAATCCGAACCGCTGTCGTCGTCCAGTTCTTCTTCGGTCAAATTCTCCTCCGGGGATTCCGGAGCGTCTGGAGCTTTTTCTTCACCCTGCCAGTCTATTCCATGTGCATCGCAGTAATTCTGCTCGTATTCTATGTCTGCTTCTGTGAGCGTTACTTCCGTTCCGTCATCGCGGGTAATAGTATCTCCCGGCTCTGCATTGGCTACCGCCTCATGACTGTTCTCGACCTCGTGCCCGCCACTCACATCATCTTCAGCATCAGCTCCCTTGCCACTTTCACCAGGCTCGTCATCATACGGAGCTTCCGAGGCATTTCCAGCACCTGTCTCACCTGCATCTGGGGTGTCGCCATCATCGGAAGGCTCATCTTCATCGTCGTCTAAATCACTGCCGCTTCCACCGTTTACTTTCAGCATCTCATCATAGGTTAAAATGTGATACCGGCTTAAGTCGGCTTCCTCGAATCTTTTCCGTACTTTTTCCAACTGTCTTTTTGTCATGGATTTTCGTCCTCACTTTATTAAATTTTATCTAAAATTTAGCATATATATATAAGTCAATCAGCTTTTCGCGGTTTTCTTATAAAATATTCTCAATTTTTTATCACATTTTGACATTTTGGAGTTTTTTACCTGCATTTTTGCGTATCTTGCAAGCGGCATATCCGACAGCTCTTTTTCTTCTGAAAATCCGCACTTGCAGTACAGCCCGAAATGCTCGGCTCCCTTTACGATGCCATAGCCAGAAGTTCCATCCCTGTCTGTCCCGCAGTGCTCGCGGATATTCCTGAGCGAGGCATACTTTCCATAAAACAAAAGTATGGATGCAAGACAGGCAGCTCCGCAATCAGATTCGTCGTGCTGGGGTATAAACGGCACTTTTTTCATAGATTTTTCCTTTTTTAAATTGATTCTCTCCGCTTTTTTTGGAGTATATAAAGCTCCTTTATGAGTTACAAATTTTCTTCAAGCTGTTTTCTTGTCATGGATTTTCATCCTCGTCTTTTTTTAACCAGCACCCAGAAACATTGTATTTTCGTGCAAAAAAAATACATCGATATATGTATGGAAAAGCAACAAATGGTATCGAGCTTAATCCTTCATTTTCTGCAGGATTTATAAAAAAAGCAGTTGTAGCATAAACTGATACGCCCAGGCTTATCAGTATGTTTCCCTCAACTCTTGGAGACACCCTGTCACCATCACGCTGAATGAATCTACTGAATATTATTTGTACAGTTTCCATAAAAACAAACACGAAAACAAATAATCCTAAATAAAACATTATTGATTCATGCAAATAAAACTTTGTCACAATCAATATGCTCAGTAAATCCACACCCATAACTGAGAAAACAATTTTCCAGTGTTTTTTTAGGAAATCTAAAATCATTAGTCGTCTCCTGACAATTTCCTCATAGCGTTGCACAAAGTAATTCTATCAATTTCGTTTCAAACATGCTTATATATCCAAACTCGTCATATACAGTATCTTTAAAATCATTTAAATCTATTTCTCCAAGCATTGCTCCGGCAAAAAAGTTTTTCACATCGGCATTTGTAAAAGACTCACGCGTGTAATGATATGTAAAATCTTTTTTGAAAATCGGCCTCAAAATCTTCTCAGACTCAGAAAAATTGCCCTGCAGATACTGGAGAGCGGCATAGGAAAAAGTATTTTTTTCATTCCATGGATTTTCCAGCAAAAATTTTTCATAAGTTTTCTGTATTTTGGACAGCATCTCTTCTTTACCAATTAGACCGAAAAGGTACAGGGAAGTAAAAAGCTGACATTCCTGTATGTAACCGCACATCCAGTCATTTTTATTTGCTTTTTGCGCCTTGTGAAAATCTTCACATATTTCATTTATCAAAGGCTGATTGAATTCATAAGTCTTGCCGTAATCAATCCCATATGATTTTTTCCAAGCTGCATTTAAGCGTTCTTTTGAGTCTGTACATCCAGATAAAATTAATGCAATAAATATTAAAAATAGTTTTTTCATTCAATGGATTTTTCATCCTCACTTTATTAAATTTTATCCAAAATTTAACATATATATGAGTGTAGGCTAATCAGTTTTTTGCAAATTTCTTACAAAATGACCTCGGTTTTTTGTTATATTTTGACATTTTAGAAATTTTATCCATATTTTTGTGTATCCTCTTATAGCTCTTTAAGATTATTACAGCTCGTTCTCTTCCTCTGAATATTCAATCATGCTGAAAAACCTCTTCACTTTTTCCGGCTAAAAGCCAAAGTCTGGAGACCGAAAAGCATTTCCCACAACGATTTGGATTTTAAGATATTCACTCTGACCGCATAATTTATTAGACTCATGGAAATAAATACTGTAGAGAAACTTTTTACTATCTTGTCAGGCAGAAAGCTCCAAATTTCATGAGCCCCAATTAAAAACACTCCACTCAGCAGCATCAAATTTATTAAAAAAATTTTTAATTTTTTGGTGAATTCAATATTATCTGGATACAATCCAAAAACTTTGAAACCTATACTTCTCTTTAAGACATTTTGCATGGTTAAAATATAGATTACAGGAATGAAACGGTTTGAATTATGAGATACAGGAATAAGTCTTAAAAATTTTGAATAAAAAAAATAAAATCCAAAGAATACAGCCCAATCAACCGCCCATGCAAAGTGTATTCGTGTCCGGCTAACTTTTTCATATCGACCGTCTGAAAGCGATGGCCTTTTTTCTTTTATAAAGACAACTGCCAGCAAGTAAATCAGTATAAAAGCATAATATATAAATATGCTTTTGGGAGTATCAAATCTTGTTATTAACATCACAGGAATAATTCCAATTGCAGCGACGATGCAATCAACTTTATTAATATGCATTTTTAAAAGAGCCTCAATAATATAAAAATTACGGATTAAATAATTTTGAACAAAAATCGATAGCTTCAGCAGTATTTACAGTAATACTTCCACATCCTCCAAGAGGAAGGCCTATCTCTCTATCGATGTTAAAATCAGCAAAAGACTTGCTTTCATACTCATAGAGCCAGATTGCATTTTCTTTTGTGGTAGAGTTTTCTTTACCTGAGTTTGTATCCTTTGCGCTTCCGTTTTCTTTGCTTGAGCTTGAACCTTCTTTCCCGTCTGACTTTCCTTCATCCGCTCCATCATTCTGTCTTGAGTCTGACTTCGAATCTGACGAAGAATTTTTTCCATCTCCAGAAAATGAACCTTGTTCTGCATTGTCTGCATCATCTGAACTGGAATAGCTTTCTTCTTCCTCCGGCAATTCACTTTCTGGGTCAGGCGCGTCTTGTGGAGCACCGCTTTGTTTTTCTTCGTTTCCCCATTCTATTCCATGCGAATTGCAATACTCCTGCTCGTATTTAACGTCACCTTCGTTTAATGTGTACTCGCTTCCGTCACTGCGGGTTATCGTGTCGCCAGCCTGCATGCCTGCGGCTTCCGCATGGGATGTGACATGAAAATCTTCATCATCCTCGTTCTCAGAAGATGCACTGCTCCCGCCGTTGATTTTCAAAAGCTCGTCGTAGCCTAAGATGTGCCACCTGCTGAAAACAAGTTCCTCGTACTGTTTCCGTATTTTTTCAAGCTGTCTTTTTGTCATGGATTTTCATCCTCACTTTATTAAATTTTATCTTTACGGTCCAATATAGTCTATGAAGCTGAATCCTTTTTTAACTTCGTAATCGTATTTGAAGGTTTTACTCTTTTTCGTTCCGTCAAATTCGTAGGTCAGGTCAACGATGATTGAGTACTTTTTATCTCTTTTTGGATATGGAACTTTATACCAACCGCCAAAATAATTAGATTGGTAATATTCTGGTCTGATTTTGACAACATCAAATTCTGTTTTCCTTACTTTATCAAAAGGAGAATAGTCATAAACACAATCTGTAAGATTATAATTTTTCCCATCTATAGCGAAAGTTACTTTATTAATTTCATAGTTAAAATTTTTATGTTTTGTAAAAACCTCATATACAAATCTGAATCTCATATTGTCTTTTTTTATATCTTCTTTTTCGACAGAACCTGTAATGAAGGAATCTTGATAAACTGCAAAACATGTTTCATCATCGTAATAATTTTTCAACTGGTCATTTTCAAAGTCGCCCCTAGCTGTCAGGCGCCCCATATAGTCGTCTGAAATTATTTTATAAGTTTCATAATATCCAAATTCAAACATTCCGAACGAAAAAGCCCTTCCAGCAAATATACTCATAATGATTCCGATAGTGATAATTTTTTTCATCATGGATTTTCTTCCTCATTTTATTAAACTTTTACTTTTATCGAAGCTCGACTTTTACATTATTGTTTGGAAGTTTGAATTTTATTTGAGAATTTTTGTCATAATTTGCAACAAAAAATTTCAGTGTCTCCAAATACTTACAGTTTGATAAATCTATCGGGTGTTCCAGAATTTTCTGATTTTTCTCTGGAACATATCCCCAGAATTCTATCGTTTTCAAACCTTTCATCGTATTCAAAAAAGAAAAGTCGTTTACAGTACATGCAGAAATATATAAATTCTCAACACTGTCTAAATTTTCCAAAAATGAATAGTCGTCTATAAATGCAAAATTATGCATCTCAACGACTTTTAATTGTTTAAGCTGTTCAAAGCCTGAGTAAGACTTGGTTTTAGTTCCCTCCTTATCAAATATAACCAAAATCTCGTTTTTTTCTTCAAAAGTTTTATAGGAAAAAGTACCGTTCGTAAAAATCTGCTTGATTTTTATGTCATCGGCGAAAATTAATGAGGAAAACAGGAGTATAATAAGTGCACATATGTTTTTTTTCATTGTATTCCTCCTAATTCAGGTAATGAAACATAAGTTGCCGCACCAGAACCAGCAGAATAAAATTCCATGTAATCGTATATTCCATCATTTTCCCAATCATAAAACACATAACCTTTTGTATTTGATTGAGGAACACTGCTTCTTCCAGATGGATATAAGTCAAACACTTGATTAACCCCGATTCCAAAGGCATCACACACCCAGTCTTTAGCCGCAGAAAATACATCACTCACCTTATCCACAAGACTGCTCCAAAAACCGTGGCTGCTTTTTTCTTCCTGTTCGCTGGCAGAGCTAGCACGGCTAGCACTCGACGGAGCTGATTCCGCACTACGAGTCGTCTCCAACATTACTCGAGTTCCATGTCTACGCGTTTAAAATCTGCTGCTACTTCAAACTTATCTTTATATATAAATGTAGTTCGATATTTAGTTTCAAGGAATTCATATAATTTATACAATTCCTCAACGTGATTTATTACATCGCCAACAGACTTTAGTTTTATTCCAAGCATTTTCCCTAGGATAGAAATCTCATTGGGCACATAATAAACATTTTCATCTTTTTCGCCTTTTTTTAGTTCAAAAGTCCGCCCTCCCAGACTTTTTATGTCATTTATCTGTGGAATATATATTCCTCGATTGTTTAATGTCCATCTCACATTATATAAAATAATCGTATACCCATCTTTTGTTTTTATTTCCACATCATGCCTGAAAAAAAGTAAATCAGATTCTGTTTCCAATATTTTTACCTCTGCAACATTTTTATTCTTCAAACAACCTTTTTTCAATAAATTTTCACTAGGGTCTGGTGTAGCTATAAAATAGAAAAAATATGTTAACAGAAACAAACACAATGCGATTGTTGCTAAAGAAGTTATAAAAATGAATTTGACAAGTTTTTTTACTATAGACATTGTTTCTACCTCCCTGAAAGTCCATTCCAATGGTCTAGAGTTTCACTTTGTGATGGAATGCCACCATCAGAATTACGAGGAATTGGAGTAACAGAAAAATCTTCTCTGCCATCATTATTTACATCAAAGGATTTATCGGTATTAAGCCAACTCTCTAAAAAACTACTGTTTCCGTATTTTTTCAAGCTGTCTTTTTGTCATGGATTTTTCATCCTCACTTTATTAAATTTTATCTAAATTTTAGCACCTCCCTATATATATAAGTCAATCAGTTTTCTGTGATTTTCTTATAAAATATTCTCAATTTTTTATCACATTTTGATATTTTGGAGTTTTTTACCTGCATTTTTGCGTATCTTGCAAGCGGCATATCCGACAGCTCTTTTTCTTCTGAAAAAACACACTTGCAGTACAGCCCGAAATGCTCGGCTCCCTTTACAATTCCATAGTCGGAAGTTCCATCCCTGTCTGTCCCGCAGTGCTCGCGGATATTCCTGAGCGAGACATATTTTCCGTAGTACAACAGCAGGGAAGCAAGGCACGCCACTCCGCAGTCAGATTCATCGTGCTGCGGAACGAATGGAGTTTTTTTCATACTTTTTTACCTCCATAAATAAACTTTTTGATTATACTTTTTTCATCTTTTTCTAAAGAAAACTTGAGACATATTAAGTCCCATTGAATCACCCCAGGTAATGACCGCAACTATCAGAAAAATAAAGAGTGCCCATTTTCCCACAACCTTAAAGACTTCCATACGGGATTTCGTATACCACCAGACATCAACTTCCACTCCCGGATTTACTTTTTCAATTGTGCTGAAAAGTTTCTTCATTTTTCCATGCTCAAGTGGAAAAAACAAAAAGAATTCACGTCCACCATACGTTTTTACAGAATATCCCCCGAATTTCATTATATAGGGAGTATTTGTTGAGATTTCAGTTATAGCCCCAAAATCAATTTTTATTTTTTTTCTCCATGTCAGATATATCAAATAGTCATCACCGCACTTTACTCTGTTTGTAAATGCTAAAAATGGAAATGCAATTCCCATAGGAAAACAAAAAACAAAGAGAGAAAAATCAAATTCATCGTGAATAATTTGAAAAATTATTCCCCCCCAAAAAAGCAAACTGGATAACATAGAAAAAATAATTAAGAACAATGAATGGAAGGTTCTCATACTGCTTACCTTTGATTATTATTCCTCGTTTAAATAAAACTTCGGAAAATATTCCCATATTATGGCATTTGTAAATATTGGAACAAATACAATAAGTCCCAATAAATAAACAGAGTTGTCAAAAAGTTTTATTATGCAGCCGATAATTCCTAAAAATGTTCCAATCAACAAAACGATCACAATTTTTGAAAACGTCCACCGCATATCACTTTTAAACAATGTAAGCAGCAAAAAATAGAAGAAAAAATATGCGATTAAAGAAAAAAACGAAACTGATAACCAGTCAAAAAAAACAATGGCTGTATTAAAAAAGAATAATGCCAATCCAATAATTACATCAAAAGCAAGAAATATCACTGTCACAGCAAGCAAGTGTTTCTGATTAATCATTGTGTCCACCTATTCTAATATCAATACTGCCACCAATTAAAAAAGAGGCGTCTGCTATAAGATGAACTCCATCGGACAAATCTATACCAAAACCAAATCCAGTAGTAAAACCTACACTACCACCGCAATGAAGGGAAAAGCTATTAGTATCAAGTCCTATGCTTCC
>CAMVSS010000019.1 GCA_947170195.1 uncultured Treponema sp.
GCCGGAAAGCTTGCAGACCTCGGAAACATGATCAGCTCGCTTCCTTCCCTTGAGGCCGGAAAGACACTTGCCGTCGCAAAGAAGAAGGCGGTCAGCCTGTTCGCTCCGGAAATCAAATCGTCAAAAATCACGATTACGAGCGATGAGCGCGGACTTGTAATAACGCTTGCTTCGGATGCGTTCTTCGAGCAGGGAAGCGCAACCCTCGACATAGACGAAACGAGGGATATTCTTCTTAAATTATCGAAATTTTTTCAAGATTCGGAGTTAAAAGACCGAAGATTTAGAATAGAGGGACATACAGACAATACTCCTGTCAGTGGGGAGGAATTCCCTTCAAACTGGGAACTGTCTGCAGCCCGCGCTGTCAATGTCCTTCATTATCTTGCAGATTTTGGTGTTGATGAACAGAAGTTCTCAATCGCAGGATATGCGGATACAAGGCCTATGTTCTCTAATGATACGCGGGAGGGACAGGCTTACAATCGCAGGGTGGATATCATCATTCTTGATGAAGGCCACTTTTAATGTTACTATGCAAAGGTTAGGCACCTTTTAAGGAGTTTTTTATGGCAGATGAAGATGATGGTTTAGGATTGGATGATGGCGGTTCAGATGCAGCTGCTCCTGCCAAAGGTGGAAAAGGTCTTTTTATACCGGGCCTCTTGAAGTGGGTGGCCATTGGTCTTGGTGCAATTATCCTTATCGTTACAGTTGTAGTAATCACAATGAAGATTATCGGAGGAAATCAGAGTCAGGTTTCCGCTGTTCCGATGACCGAAGAATATACGGCAACAAAAGAAATCCTTGACTGGTATACTTCTCTTGGAGAAACCCAGACAACAACAATGGAAGCAAATCCTGCGACGGTTACTGTCGAAGTCGTTTTGGGTTACAAAAAGGAAGACAAGGCAACTTCAACAGAAATTACGCAAAGAACTGTTGAACTCAAGGACTTTTTGCGCCGATATTTTACACAGAAGACGGCAGAAGAATTGCGTCCGCAGAACGAGGAAAATCTTAAGATTGAGATTCGCAATGCGATAAACGACAGCATTCTTAGCTCTTCAAAGATTAAAGATGTTCGTTTCTTGAAGCTCCGGGTAATCCAGCAGTAGAAACGGTCAGTTATAAAAAGGTGGAAGGATAGACATGAACGAGGTTCTGTCACAGGACGAGATTGACCAGCTTTTGCAAGCTATCAGCTCTGGTGATACCGGTGCTGACGATTTCAAACCTGTTAGCGATACGCGCAAAATCAAAATTTACGACTTCAAACGTCCGGACAAGTTCTCAAAGGAACAGATCCGTACCGTGCAGATTATGCACGAGACTTTTGCGCGTCTTACAACAACAAGTCTCTCAGCTCAGTTGCGCTCTCTTGTACACGTTCACGTTGCATCTGTAGATCAGCTTACGTACGAGGAGTTCATTCGCTCAATTCCGACCCCTACAACTCTTGCAGTAATCAACATGGATCCGCTCAAGGGTAATGCCGTCCTTGAGATTGATCCGGCAATTACGTTCAGCGTAATCGACCGTCTGTTCGGCGGTACCGGTCAGGGCGCAAAAGTCAGCCGTGACCTTACAGATATCGAACAGTCCGTTATGGAAGGAATCATCGTCCGAATCCTTGCGAACATGCGTGAGGCTTGGACTCAGGTAATCGACCTGCGACCTCGATTGGGCCAGATTGAGACGAACCCTCAGTTCGCGTCAATCGTTCCTCCGTCGGAAATGGTCGTCCTTGTAACGCTGGAGACAAAAATCGGTGAGGAAGAGGGGATGATGAACTTCTGTATTCCATACCTCACTATCGAGCCGATCGTCTCAAAACTTTCTTCTCAGTTCTGGTTCAGTTCTGTCAGAAGAAGCTCAACGACGCAGTATCTCGGCACTCTCAAAGAGAAACTTTCTGATGTCGACATGGACGTCGTTGCAGAAATCGGCACAATAAATCTTCCTATCCGTGACGTTCTTTCGCTGCGGGCCGGGGATGTTGTCCGACTTTCGACAGTGCGTGTAGGAGATCCTCTTACATTGAGTGTCGGTAATGAAAAGAAATTTTACTGTCAGCCTGGTGTCGTCGGCAAGAAGATGGCTGTTCAGGTTATCAGCAAAATAGAGCAGAGCGATTCTGACGATTTTGAAGAATTGTCTGTTGAAGGAGATGAATCTTATGAGTGATGGAACAATATCACAGGACGAAATTGATGCATTGTTGTCTGGTGTTGACGTGGGAGGTCTTTCATCTGGATCATCTGCTAACGTGAATATCGACACTGCTACGCTTGAAAAATTTGCGGCAGGATTAAAAGATAAATGTGCTTCAAATCTCAACTCTATGACGGGAGCTGCCTTTGAGTGTGGTGCTCCGGTCGTTGAGGCTATGAACAGAGACCAGTTCCTTGCAAAGCTTCCTGAGATGGTCGTCGCCGTAATGGCAGACTTCAGCGCGGGCTTGAAAGGCGAGCACATCATTGTTCTTGCTCCTGAATTCGCACAGAAAATTACCGGTCTCATCAATAAAGAGGAGAATGCTGAGCTTGACGACATGGCAATGTCCGTAATCGGCGAGTTCGTTTCAACTCACACCGGTGCAGAAATAAATGACCTTAGTGCCATTGCTGGGCTTGCAACGAATCCTCCTGAGGCTGTTCATGTGCCTAAGGCAATGGTCAGAATTCCTCAGGGAACTTTTGCATTGTTCAGCTACCCTTATACTTTGGATGGTCAGTCTTACACATTGTGGGAAGCTGTCGCAAGCGATGTTGCTGAGGGAATCGCAAAGGCTCTCGGTGGCGGATCTTCTGATGCTTCTTCGGGCGGTGCTCTCAATGCTGCTGACATGGCTTCTATGGCAAATCTTGCCGGTGGACAGCCTCAGATGGGCGGCATGGGAATGGGACAGCCGATGATGGGTGGTTTCCAGCAGCAGCCGATGATGGGCGGAATGCCTATGGGAGGTATGGGAATGGGACAGCCGATGATGGGCGGAATGCCTATGGGCGGCATGGGCATGGGTCAGCAGCCTGTCGTTCAGTCCGTTCAGTATCCGAACCTTTCTGGTGGTCCTGTCGGTCAGGAAGCCGGAAATATCGGTCTGATCATGGACGTAAACATGGAGATGACCGTAGAGCTTGGCCGTACCAAAAAGCAGATCAAGGAAATCCTTGGAATGGGCGAAGGTACGATTATCGAGCTTGATAAGCTTGCCGGTGAGCCTGTTGATATCCTTGTAAACCACAAACCGATTGCGAAGGGTGAGGTCGTGGTCATCGATGAAAACTTCGGTGTCCGTGTTACTGAGATCCTTTCTCCGCTCGAAAGAGTTTCTGACATTCACTAAGCTTTTTCCTGACGATATAAAAGTGCATCTGTTCCGAATATTTGATTAAAGTATTCGACAGATGCATTTTTTTTTGATATACTTTTTGTATTGTCAAAAAATGGGTGGGAAAATGACAAAATCGTTTATCAAAGTTCCGGTCGCAGGGCTGGTTCTGCTCTTGTTTTCGTTCTGTGTTTTTGCGCAGAATCAGACTTCTTCCAATATCGCTCAGAACTCTTCAGAGTTTTCTTTGTCCAGCAACGCTCCTTCCGGAAATTCAGCTTCCGGAAATGATTTTGATTTTAATTTTACGCCTCAGGTGGCAAATGAGCGCGCCCCTTCAACGTTCGGTCTTTTCATAAAGATGGTTGTTTCACTTCTGATTGTGCTCGCCCTGGTTTATTTAGCTGTTTATCTTCTGAAAAAATCAACGAAATCCCCGGAGACTGACGATCCTTTCCTGCGCAATGTTGCGAAAATATCTCTTGGCACGGGCAAATCCGTTCAGTTCGCTACTCTTCTTGACCATGCCTACATAGTCGGTGTTTCTGAAAATTCGGTTACTCCGATCGCCCAGATCGATGATAAGGAGCTTGTTGATTCTCTTAATCTCTATTCCGATAAAAATTCTTCGGTCTCAAAGCCGAGATCTTTTGCCGATGTGCTTGATATTTTTATGCCGCACGGCCCTCGTGATAATTCTGTGTTCGATGACAGCGCGCGAAACGCTTCGGAGCAGCTGAAACGCCGCCGCGAGCGTTTTAACAGCGGAAATCAAGGGGGCTTTGAATGATTTTCAAAAAAAACTTATCCGTAATATTTACGGCGGTTTTTCTTTTTGCGGCGTGTCTGCTTCCTGTTTCGTCACAATCTGCCCAGAACCGCAATTTCCCATCCGGTTCGGCTGGCGGCAGGACGGAGATGGGCTCTTCTGTCCGCTCCCTTTCTGTTCCAAATGTGGATATAAACATAACGCGCCCTGAGAACGGTCAGCAGGTTGCATTTTCCGTGCAACTTCTTCTTCTTCTCACTGTTCTGACCCTCGCTCCGAGCCTCCTCATACTTACGACCTGCTTCTTGAGATTTTCGATTGTGCTTGATTTTATTAAGCGTGCGCTCTCATTGCAGCAGGTTCCTCCGACCTCGGTTCTTAACGGAATCGCTTTGTTCATGACGCTTTTCATCATGTTTCCTGTGTTCAGAACAATCTATTCGAATTCTTTGCAGCCGCTTTCCGCCGGTGAAATCTCGATCGAGCAGGCTTATAAGGAAGCTGAGGCTCCTCTCCGTGAATTTATGTTCCGCCAGACTGTTACGATCACCGAGAACGGTCGCGAGTCAAAATATATCTCTTCTTTTCTGGCGATGGCGAATATAACGGAAGTTCAGAAATTTGATGATATTCCGACTTACGTGCTTATTCCTGCGTACATCCTGCACGAGCTTACGGTTGCGTTTAAGATCGGTATTTTCCTTTACATTCCGTTCGTCGTAATAGATATGGTTGTGGCTTCTATTCTTATGAGCATGGGTATGATGATGCTTCCGCCGGTTCAGATTTCCATGCCGTTCAAGCTGATGCTTTTTGTTCTTATCGACGGATGGGGGCTTTTGACCCAGCAGCTTTTCGTGTCTGTGATGCACTAAAATCTAAAAAAGGAGGCGTGATAAAAAGTATTTTCCCGTACTTTTTGTTACGGGCAGGTTCCTGCCGTTGGCAACAACCTGCTGTCCGTTGCCTCCATGCAACGCCGCTGACGCGGAGTTCATAAGGAGAAGATAAAAATGTCTATCGGAATGGTTGTTACTTTGATGAGAGGCGCTGTCTTTCATGTTTTCATTCTGTGCGCCCCAGTTCTTGGAGCCGCCCTTATAATAGGTCTGATAGTCGCTATTTTTCAGGCCACGACTTCAATTCAGGAAGCTACGCTTACTTTTTTGCCAAAAATGCTCGTGATTCTTGCCATCCTTGCTCTCCTCGGGGGCTGGATGTTCGGAATCATGCGGAACTATACTCTGAATCTCTTCGCTCAAATTCCTGGGCTGGCTGGATGATATAAAATATGCTTGAAGGAATCGTTGCCTCGGCTCCAATCTATCTTCTGGTGGCAGTCCGGTGCTTTGCTCTTATCATGACGCTTCCTCTTTTTGCGATTCGCTCCGTATCGAGAATTTCAAAAATTGCTCTTACGGCTTATATGGCATATCTTATGTTTCCGTCGGTGGATTTTTCCGCCTATGCGCCTTATCTTTCTGATTCCGGCAGTTTTTCCGTTCAGTATGTGCTTTTGCTCGTGGGAGAAGCTCTCATCGGTTTTATAATGGGATTCTTTGTTACGCTCGTTTTTGCTGCGTTCAGCACGGCGGGTCAGTTCTTCGCTTTCCAGATGGGATTTTCTGCCTCGGAAGTATACGATGCCCTCAGTCAGGTTGAGAATCCTTTGATGGGACAGTTCTTCAATCTCGTCGCAATGCTGATTTTTCTTCAGAATCATTGGGCGGTCCTTCTTTTTTCGAAGGCTCTAGGCGAGAGTTATAATGCTCTCAATGCGATTTCGCTTGTCGCTGCAAGGGAGCAGATCGTAAATTTTCTGCTGAGCGGCCTTACAGTGCTATTTGCCCATGCTTTTGTTATCGCGCTGCCTATAATGGGAACTCTTTTCCTGATTTCTGTCACTATGGGAATTCTCTCCAAGGCTGCTCCTCAGATGAATTTGATGAGCGAGGGTTTCCCTATAATGCTTTTGACGGCTTTTTTCATCATATTCCTGCTCATGGAGCCTGTCTGCGATTATTTTATGACTTCGTTCCTCGCCGGATTCAGGCAGCTGGAAGAGCTTTTTACTAGCGTAAAAAATGGAGGCTACCTGTGAGTTTTGAGGATATTGACCTCCAGTGGTTCGCTGCCGAGGAGGAAGGAAGAACCGAAGAACCGTCCGAGTATAAGCTTCGCAAGGCTAGGGAAGAGGGACGCGTCGCCAAAAGCCAGGAGCTGTGCAGCGCTGTCGTAATGCTTGTGACCGTTGCCGCCCTGATTTTTCTTGCGCCGTCGTACTGGCGGTGGTGCGAGGAAATACTGATTTTTTATTTTACCCACTGTTCGGAGAGCGAGGTCTTTCAGGACCGCTTTTTCTATCATTTTTTGCTTTCGCTTGCAAAAATGGCGCTCCCTCTCGCTTTGCTCGGCCTTGTCGCCGGAGTTTTGGCTAATGTCGCTCAGAACAGGGGATTTATCTTTTCCCTCAAGCCGATCGAGCCTCAGTTTTCAAAAATCACTCCTAGAATCGGCCAGTATCTGAAAAAAACGCTCTTCTCATTTGAAGGAGCTTTTAACATAGCCAAGTCATTTCTGAAGGTTGCCGCCGTCGGATTCATCGCGTTTTTGATAATCCGATCGAGTCTTCCGAAGATCCTTGAGCTGCTCCGAGCTGCGAGCATATATCTTGCGGTTCAGAGAATAGCGGTGACCGCCGCAAAAATTCTTGCGACCTGTGCGATTCTGTTCCTTGTGATTTCGATACCTGACTATCTTGTTCAGAAAAAGCAGTTCATCGAGAGCATGAAGATGACCAAGCAGGAAGTCAAACAGGAATACAAGGAGATGGAGGGCGATCCTGAGGTTAAGTCACACCTTCAGGCGGCGCAGCGAGAACTTCTTCAGAGAAATATGCCGCAGCAGGTTGCGAAATCTGATGTAGTAATCACGAACCCGACCCATTTTGCGGTAGCCCTTCTTTACGAAAGCGAGGTGAACGATGCCCCTCAGGTCATGGCCAAGGGAAGCGACAATCTCGCGTTCAGAATCAGGGAGATCGCAAAGGAAAATGGCGTTCCGATCGTCGAAAATAAATCTTTGGCACGTTCTCTATATACAGAAACGGAAGTTGGTGATATAATTCCTAATGCGTATATTAGCGTTATTGCGACTATTTACGCACATTTAGAAAAATTCAGAACAAAATAGTAGAGCTGTTTGGGTGGGGATTTAAATGGCTAAGCGTTTACAAAATCTATTGGGGAATATACAGAATCATGCTGTAGCTGCGGCTGCAATATTGATAATTTTGTCACTGCTTATTCCGGTGCCTGGCATGCTTCTGGATTTTCTGATGATTTGTAACATCGCGCTTGCAATCGTCGTCCTGATGGTTGTCCTTTACACTCCGAAATCATCCGATTTTACAATTTTCCCGCGGGTTCTTCTTTTTGCGACTCTTTACGGTCTTGGACTCAATGTCTGCTCGACCCGTCTGATCCTTACGAAAGCGTCATCTACGGGCTATCAGAATTTCACCGGAAACATGCTCAAGGCTTTTTCTTCCATCGTAACTGGTGACTCGATAACGAATCCGTCTACCACTGGTCTTGTAATCGGTTTCGTAATTTTTATAATCCTGATCATCATTCAGGTGATCGTAATCACGAAGGGTGCTACCAGAGTTTCTGAGGTAGCGGCACGATTCAGCTTGGACGCAATGAACCAGAAATTTTTTGCCGTCGATGCGGAGCTTAATTCTGGCTACATCACTGACGAGCAGGCGAGGGAAAAAAAGGCTGCGATTCAGCGTGACATCGACTTCTATTCAAGCATGGACGGTGCCTCAAAGTTCGTCAGCGGAAACGTAAAGGCGGGAATCTTTATCACAGTTGTGGATCTCCTTGCCGGAATCATAACGGGAATCGCACTGGGCGGAATGACTTTCAGCGATGCTGCAGGAACTTATTCACGTCTCACTATCGGCGACGGACTCCTTGGACAGCTTCCGTCGCTTCTCCTTTCATTTGCTACAGGTCTCATCGTAACGGGAAATTCTGCTGAGGAAGTTATCGGTGATCAGCTCAAAAAACAGTTTACGACCAGCGGTTATGTTTACATCATCACGGGAGTAACGCTTGCTTTGATGAGCCTTATTCCGAACTTTCCGTGGTATCTTCTCCTGCCGTTCGGCGCTTTGTTCGCTTTTTTCGGATATCGCCTTGTAAGAAAACAGAAGGCTTCTTTTGCCAAAAAACTGGAGGAAGAGCAGAACGCGCGGAGCAAAAAATCTGGATCCGGGGTTGAGGAAAGCCCTGTCGTTCCTCTTGATGCGCTTTGCCTTGAGCTTGGATATGCTCTTATACCTCTCGTCAGCAAGGAAAAGGGTGCTGAACTGCTTGAGCGCGTCACCAGAATAAGGCGCGAGGCAGCTTTGGATCTCGGTCTTGTTGTTCCTAAAATTCGAATTATCGACAATATGACTCTTTCTCCGGACGAGTACAGTTTCAAGATTCGTGGCATAGAAGCTGGCCGAAGCAAGATAAAGCTCGGTTATTATATGTGCATGAACACAGGTTCTGCTACCGAGGAGATCAAGGGCGAGGCTACCAAGGATCCTGCTTTCGGATTCCCTGCAATATGGGTCAGCGAGGACAATCGCTCGGAGGCGGAGCAGGCGGCTACACGATTGTAGATCCTCCTACAATCATTGCAACTCATCTTACTGAGATTATTCGGGCGCATGCAGCGGAGATTCTCGGTCGGCTTGAGACCAAGGCAATCATTGACAAAATCAAGGAATCTAATCCTGTTGTCGTTGATGAAGTTCTTACGACATACAAATATACTTATGGTGAGATCGAGAAAGTCCTTCAGGGCCTTTTGCGCGAGCGGGTTTCTATTCGAAATATCGTTGCCATTCTTGAGACTCTTGCCAATTACGGAAGCCTTCAGCACAACACGTGGATCCTTATCGAAAAGGTTCGCGAGGCTCTCGGACTTCAGATCTGCTTGCAGTACGTCGACCCGGATAAAAAACTCTCTGTCCTGCAGGTTTCTCAGTCTGCCTCAGAAAAGATTCTTTCCAGCTGCGTAGTTCCGAATGACGGAGGCCGTCCGTTCGTTGCTTTTGATCCTGTCGATGGCAGAAAATGGATTTCTGTTGTAAGCGCTGCAATCGCCTCGGTCAAGGAAAGAAACTTCATGCCGATTCTGCTTTGCGGAACCAGCGAGGTCAGGCAGCTCGTTCAAGGCTCGATCGACCGCGAGATTCCTGGCGTGACCGTTCTGTCGCTCAATGAGGTTTTGGCGGCGGGAAATAACATCAATCTTGAAATACTTGGAGAAATAAATGTATAGCGATGGTTTGAATCAGGTGGGGTCAAGAAATTCTTATGATGGTTCCGCTGCCCGTTCCTCTTCTGTGGGCGCACGAGATGTCAATGTCCTGACTTTGCTCGGTGCTAACTTGAATGACTGTCGTTCGCAGCTTTATTCAAAATACGGAACTGGTTACAGCATTATCGGTCAGCGGCAGATTCTCAAAAAAGGTTTTCTCGGATTTGGTCAGAAGGAGCTGATCGAGGTAAAATATACCCTCAATCAGAAAGATTCTTTGTCTCCGGAAGAGAAATTTCAAAAAAACAGGGACGAGCTTCTTTCCAAGACTGCATCCACTGTGACACAGACCATGCAGATCGCAACAATCGATAAAAAAATCGAAGATTTGCAGAAAAATTTCAACACAAAAATCGAGCAGATGCTCGCCGCCACAAATGCTCAAGAAAAGCATGTGTCGATTCAAAAAATCGAGGACTTGCTCCAGGAGAACGAATTTACTTTTTCATATATTAATGAAATCACAACAAGGTTGCGCTCAGAGCTGACTATTGATGAGCTTGATGATTTTGATTTGGTTCAGAAAACTGTCGTTGACTGGATTGGAAAATCAATTCAGATTGCGCCTGATGTTCCTCATAAATTGCCTCACGTAATAATCATCGTCGGACCTACCGGTGTAGGAAAAACAACTACGATCGCAAAACTCGCGGGAACGATGGTTCTTGAGGCAAAAGCGGAGGGCAAACCAAAGCCTTCAATCAGAATGATAACGATTGACCATACTCGTGTCGGTGCGGAAGAGCAGCTTAGACGTTACGGCAATATCATGAACGTTGATGTTGATAAAGCCGAATCTGCCGCTGACGTAAAGAAAATCTTCGATCTGTATAAAGATGGCCTTGATGTGCTTTTCATCGACACGCCTGGATACAGCCCTAATGATTTTGAGAATATCGCGAAGATGCGTTCGATGCTTGAGGTTCAGGGCATTCATCCTGATGTGTATCTTGCAATGGCAGCTTCTTCAAAGGCCAGAGACCTTGATTCTATTATTCAGAATTATGAGGTGTTCAATTTCAGTTCGATAATAATCACAAAATGGGACGAGACAACCCGTATCGGAAATGTTTTGAGCGTGCTTCACAAAAAGAACAAGCCGGTTTCTTTTATAACTGATGGTCAGTCGGTTCCGAAGAAAATTGAGCGCGCGACTGTTGTAAAATTTCTTATAAATCTGCACGAATTCAGTGTGGAGCGAGCACATATAGATGAATTGTTCCCGGAGGATAAGTAAAATGGAAGACCAGGCACAGGAACTTAGAGAGATGATGTCTAATCACAAGACGAAAATTATTGCCATTACCAGCGGAAAGGGCGGTGTTGGTAAGTCCAATGTCGCCGTAAATATGGCGATTGCTTATGCTCAGCAGGGTAAAAAAGTTATTCTCATTGACGGTGACCTTGGTATGGCCAATGTCAATGTATTGATGAATATCGTTCCTCAGTACAATCTGATGCAGGTCATTCAGAAGCAGAAGACGATGCAGGAAATCATCACTGATACAGAATTCGGAATTAAATTCATTGCCGGTGCCAACGGATTTTCGAGGATCGCAAACCTTACTGTGGATGAGCTTGATTATTTCGCGAAGCAGTTCAGCATGCTCGGCAGCGCGGATATCATTTTGATTGATACGGGCGCGGGAATTGCGAACAACGTCCTTCAGTTCGTTGCTGCTGCCGATGAGGTTTATGTAGTTACGACTCCTGAGCCGACTGCCATCACCGATGCCTATGGTATCATAAAAATCATCACGACGGAGCTTGTTGACAGGCAGACGAATATAAAACTGCTTGTAAACCGCGTTCATTCGGCTGATGAGGGAAAGCGAATCTCAGAGAGAATCATAAACATCGTCGCGCAGTTCCTTAATTACAAGGTTGATTACATCGGCTTTGTGTATGACGATCCTGTTGTTCAGGCTTCTGTAATCAGACAGAAACCGTTCATCGTAGTCAATCCGACTTCGAAGCCTGCTCAGTGCATTAAGCATATCGTAGGCCGAATCGAAAAGAGCGATGATGGGACTTCAGAGGGTGTTTGTAACTTCCTCAAAAAGTTCCTGCGTAAAAAATAAGGGCATCTCTAGAAATTCGCTAAAGCGACTTCCTAGAGAGAGCCTGTGAGTTTTAAGTCGTTATAATATCACGATTTAAAACATCGCTTTTTCAAACTTATCTCTAAAAATTGCAATTTTTAGAGATTCCCATAATTGTTTTTTCTATAATATGCACCATATAAAAGAAAAAACTTGACCTAATGAATTTTTTGACTTAAGCTAAAATAGTGGGAGGAATATATGATGAACCCGAAAAATATCTGCATCTCTGCTGTTGTCGGGTTTATTTTGTCTTTTGTCATAGGACTGATTTCGCATGTCGGATTTATGCACATTATTCTGCGGGCATTGATTTTCGCGGTTGTGTTTGCAGCTCTTTATGCAGGAATCAGTTTCATATATGAAAAATTCCTTTCAGACAATACCAGAGGGATGGATATTGGAAGCGATGTCGGGGCTTCTGTTTCTCAAAAGCCTGTGGCAGGAAGCATGATAAACATTGTCGTCGGAGATTCTAAACTCCAGGATGATGATCAGTCTCCGAAATTTTTCGTCGGAAATAACCGGCCAAAACTTGGTGCAGAGGATTTGGCCAAGGAAAATGCCGGAGCTTCTCCTGTGGCAAAAAGTTCCGGAGAGCAGTATTCGGCTGCTGCCGCTTCTCGCAGTGCAGAAGAAGAAAATCACCCGGCTCCTGCTCCTGATGCTTCTCCGGTTGAAAGCAAACCGGCTGTATCTGCCCCGGTTTCGGAAGAGGCGGTTCCTGACGCGGCTTCGGTTGCACCGGCGGACTCATCCGCAGCGGCTGCTGGTTTTACGCCCGTGGGGCTTGATGCCGTCACAAAAGCTTCTGACGGTGGTTCTGGGGCAGATTCTTCAGATAAAAATGATGGCGATGCTGGCGGTGCGGAAGCTTCCCTCGACAGTCTCCCTGAAATAAACGACTTGAGCCTGTCAAAATCTGGTGAAAAGTCGGAGGTAATAAGCGATAGTGATTTTGCGCTTGGAGGAGGAGCAAGTTCTGCTTCCTCTGGGGATAAATCTGGTGGTCAGGACACAAATGTCATGGCTCAGGCTATCAGAACAATTCTGGCACAAGATAATTAAAAAAGGGTGTGGGATACTTATATGGACAACACAAAGTCGGTATTTATTAATGATGAAGAAGAAGATGCTCTTTGGAAGGAATATAAAAAGACAAAGGCATCTGCTTTGCGCGATAAAATAATCCGTAAATATATGCCTTTGGTGAAATATGTCGCCGGAAAAGTTTCTGTAGGTCTTCCTGCAAGCATGGAATTCGACGATCTGGTTGGTTTCGGTCAGTTTGGCCTTCTGGATGCGATCAGCAAATATGATCTCGACAAAAAAGTAAAATTCAAGACTTATGCAGTTACCAGAATCCGCGGCGCGATTTTTGATGAGATGCGCCAGCTGGACTGGGTTCCTCGCTCTGTCAGACAGAAGTCTCGCGAGATTGAGGATGTAATCGCAGGTCTGGAATCAAAGCTTTCTCGCCCTGCGACGGACGAAGAGATCGCAAAAGAAATGAACCTCAGCCTTGAGGATTATCAGCACACTGTAATGAAACTCAGCGGTACCAGCGTCCTTTCCCTTAATGATGTTTGGTATTCAGGGGATGACAGCGATCACCTTTCTATTGCCGACAGCATCGAGTCTCCACAGAGCTTGAATCCTGATGTTCAGGTTGAGCGCGAAGAAATTCGAAAAGTCATAATTCAGGCAATCAATGAGCTTCCTGAGAAAGAAAAAATGGTTATCGTACTCTACTACCATGAGGATTTGACTTTCAAGGAAATCGGGCAGGTTCTCGACGTTTCGGAATCTCGCATTTCTCAGCTTCACTCAAATGCGAATCTTCATCTTCGCTCAAAGCTTACGAACTTTAGAAAGGGAATTTTTTAAGGAATGATTTCTCTTGACGATATTCGAAAAGACATGTTCTCACTTCACGAAAAGGAAAAGGACATCAAAAGTGTCGATGTCCGTGCCGATACTTTGGACGAGGCCCTTGCGGATGCCGCCGTTCAATTTGACACGCGCGTGACAAATCTTGAATATGAAGTCATAGAAAAAGGTTTTGAAGGATTCATGGGAATCGCAAAAAGACCTTGGTTCATAAAAGTTTACCAGAATCCTGACACAATCAAAAAAGCTCTCGATAAAACTGTCAGCAGTATCTTTGGCGATGATGCCGATGATGAGGGAAGCCAGATTGTATCTAAGAATGGTGCTTACTATATCCACCGTTTCGATTTCCAGCTTGTGCTTAAGGTTACTCTTCCTGTCGGGGAAGGCTCGCCTGTAAATGTCAGTGATATTCTTTCTGATTTAAATCGTCCTGATACAAAATCTTTCGATGAGGCAAAGGTTCGGGAACTTGCTGTGTCTGGCACTAATGATGAGTATGTTCCGATAGGTGAATTCAATCACGTTCCTTCTGCCGATGCGATTTTTGTCGTCGATATTTCAAAGGATGAGATGTTTGCGACAGCCACTATCAACCCGCCGACGATGGGTGGTGCTGACGTCACCGCGGAGCAGATTAAGACCGCGCTCAACAAGCAGGGTGTCGTAGCCGGTATTTCTGATGAAAAGATAAATGCTCTCATAGATCTTCCTGTTTACAATGAGCCTGTCGTAGTTGCGGAGGCTGTCCTTCCTGTTGACGGCCATGATGCTTATATCGCATACAATTTTGAGACTGATCGCTCTAAAATTCGTGCCAAGGAAGCTGCCAATGGTCAGGTTGACTTCAAAGAGCTCAACCTCATTCAGAACGTCGTTGAGGGACAGCCTCTGGCGCAGAAGATCCTTGCCGAGCAGGGAAAAGCTGGAAAGACTTTGTATGGACGCTATCTTGAGGCATCAAACGGTCGCGATATCAATCTTCCTCTTGGAAAGAACGTCAAGGTCGATACCGACGGACGCACTATCCTTGCTGCTATGAACGGTCAGGTTCTCCTTGTAAACGATAAAATCTGTGTTGAGCCTATCATGGAAGTCGACGGAGTCAACATCAAAACCGGAAATATTACCTTCCTCGGTACTGTCATTGTCAAAGGCAGCGTAGAGGACGGATTTGATGTCAAGGCGAGCGGCAACATTGAGGTCAATGGTACTGTCGGAAAATGTACCCTTGAGTCCGACGGAGATATCATCGTTTCTTCCGGCGTTATCGGTCGTGACGAAGGAAAAATTGTCTGTGGCGGCTCTCTTTGGGCAAAATTCATTCAGAATACAACTGTTCAGGTTGAGGAAAATGTCATCGTAAATGATTCTATCATGAACAGCGATGTGTCCGCGCAAAAGAGAATCATCCTTCAGGGAAAACGTGCCCAGATTACGGGCGGACATTTGTTTGCTACGGAATGTGTCGTAGCTAAGAACATCGGTTCTGATGGCGGTGGTACGGAAACTGTCATCGAGGTCGGATATGATCCTAAGGCTAAGCACCGCCTTGAGGAACTTCAGGACATGCAGAACAACAATGTCAAGATTCTTGACGAAATCGAGCTGAATATCTCGACCCTTGAAAACATGAAAAAAATCCGAAAGACCCTCCCTAAAGAAAAAGAGGCTAACCTTGAGAAACTCGTGGAGCAGAAAAATTCTATCATCGAGGAAAACTACGAGTACAACGAGGAGATCGGAAAAATACAGGCACGACTGCGCGAGCTGAAAAATATCGGAAAGGTATATGCATCCGGAACGGTATATTCAGGCGTAAAGATTTTTGTTCGTGACGAAAAAGATGAGGTTCGCGCTGATACGAAAAACGTGACCTTCTATTACGAGAATGGCTTTGTTCGTCGTGGAAAATATGAGCAGCCTGATATGGACGACATCAAGGGCCCTGAGGGATATAGTTAATATGGGAATATCGCCTATTGACCTTCAGACGATGTATTCGAACATGAATAACATCGCAAAGACTGTCGCAAACCAGCAGCAGGGAGTCCAGCTTGCACAGCAGCTGCAGGAGTCGAAAATCGTGCAGCAGAATGCGGAGAAAGCTGCGCAGGTTCACAAAGCTGCGGACAACGAGGCAAAATCAACGAGCGTCCATGATGACGCAAAACATCACTCCGGCACATCTCATGGAGGCGATGGTAAAAAACGAGATGAAGAATCTCCTGAGCAGGAGATTCTTGAGATCAGGGAGTCTTATCTGGGAAATCATATTGATATAGAGCGGTGACAGAATGATATTGGTATTAGTCGCTTCCTTTTTTTGTATTCTGAACATTGTCCTCTGGGGCGTGATTTTCACTAAATTTAAAAAGATTTTTTCTACTGACGATATCATTGCCACTACGCGGCAGGAGCTTGAGCAGATGCTCAAGGATGTGAACAGAACTACCGGAAGAAATCTTGATTTGATCGAGGCAAAAATCAAGGAGATAAAAGCTGTCGTTTCCGAGTCTGAAAGGCGGCTTTCCGTCATGCGGAATGACCTTGAGAAACAGCGGGCTACTGCAAGAGTCCAGCAGCAGATTGACAATCGTATTCATCATGATGCAGGAACTTTCTCAAAGAGCGTGGCTGACCGCTATAAGCGGAATGCACGTTCTCCCGTTCAGAATTTTGGGGCAGGACTTCGTGCGGATGAATCCTATTCTGTAACGACCGAAGGTCGCAGGCACGTTTCCCAGCAGGGGGATCTTTTTGACCAGGTCTATGATCAGGAAGATGATAAAAATCAGGTCATTTCTCCAGCAGGTACATTTTTTTCTGTGGAAAGCGACGGCTCTTCCGTTGCGAGCGTGCCGGTTCTGGGGCCGAACATCTCTTATGCTGATAATCCCATTGTTCCTCAAAAAAGCTTTGAGGAGCGCGTCAAGGAATTGTATTATCAGGGGCACAGCCTTGAGGAAATCGCCGTGGAGCTTAATTCTTCAACGACCGAAGTCGGATTTGTCATCAATATGGATGTTTAGCTGACTCCTGGTTTTTCTCGTACCAGCTGTCTATGGTGTGCCAGTCCGCCAAAAGTTTTTCGGTCTGCACTCCCGCTTTTTTTTCGCTTGATTTTTCATTCCGGGTGTCCGGGTGGATTTCTTTCAGCTTCTCGTGGAACGCTTTTTTTGCGCTCGTATAAGTTGCGTCCTGCTCCAGCTCAAGGATTTTCAGATTCTGTCTTATTGAGTCGGGGATTATGACCTCAAGAACCTGTGCCTCGGAAGCTTTTTTGGCATCGGATTTTCCTTTTTTGTTGAGAATTCCTGATTCAAGGGACTGGCTTAATATGTCGCCGAGCCTGTCGTACATTGATTCTGGCATGCGTTTTCAGATAAAAAAAGCCCGGCAGGCTTTCTGGTGTTGCGTCTGTCGGGCTGTGATTTTTTTTGTTAGATTATCGTTCCCGAAGGAATGACAGAGCCTTTTCGGATTACTATGATGCCGTCCGAACTGTAGAATGAGACTCCTGTCGGAAGCTTGTTCTCGCCGTCAGGATATTTGTTTCCGTCAACGTTGATGCGGCAGTTGTCACCGATCGCCGCATTCTTGTCGATGATGGTCTTTGCAATCTTGCAGTTCTTTCCGATTCCGATGTTCGGTCTTTTCGAGCTGGTGTTTTCTTCTTTTGTTTCCTTGTTCTCGTAGAAATCCGCTCCCATTGTGATAACGCCGTCAAGCTCGGTTCCTACCTCGATGATTGAGCGTACACCGATGACGCACTGCTTGAGCTTGCACTTTGAGATTACGCATCCTTCCGAAGTAAGACTGTTCTCGATGGTTGCGTCGTTGATTTTTGACGGAGGAAGGTTTCGCATGTGCGTGTAGATCGGCTCGTCTGCATCGTAGAAGTCGAATGACGGGTCGTAGTTCGTGAGGTCAAGTGTCGCGTTGTAGAAGCTTCGGATGGTACCGATGTCTTCCCAGTAGCCGTTGAAGATGTATGAGTTGACCTTCTTGTTCTTGATTGCGCGAGGGATGATTTCCTTTCCGAAGTCAGTGAATTCATTGTCGAGGGCTTCTTCCATCGTCTTTGCGTTGAAGATGTAGATACCCATTGAGGCGAGGTATTCCTTTTCTTTAGGAAGGTCGCCGCGTGCATCATTCGGAATCTTCCAGTTTCCGCTTTTGAGAACGTCAACTGACGGCTTTTCGATGAATTCTGTGATCTTGTGTTTGCCGTCAATCTTCATGATTCCGAAGCCGGTTGCGTCCCGCTCGTTTACAGCAGTGGTTGCGATCGTGATGTCGGCTCCGCTTGAGATATGGCTTTCCATGAACAGCTTGAGGTTCATGCGGTAGAGCTGGTCTCCTGAAAGAATGATGTAATGTGTCGGGTTCTGTGACTTGAAGTGGATGAAATTCTTTCGTACGGCATCCGCTGTTCCTTCAAACCAGCCGGAATGCTCGAGCGTCTGTTCTGCGGCGAGGATTTCTACGAAGCCCTTTGAGAAGCGGTCGAAGTTATATGAATTTGTGATGTGATGGTGCAAAGATGCAGAGTTGAACTGCGTGAGAAGATAAATCTTTCTGTAACCTGAGTTTATACAGTTTGAGATTGGAATATCAACGATTCTATATTTTCCGCCGAACGGAACGGCAGGCTTAGAGCGCTCCTTTGTAAGAGGATAAAGACGCGTTCCTTTTCCTCCGCCAAGAATTATAGCAATAACGCGTGGTTCCTTTTGTGTGTTCATAAATGTTCGCTCCTTAATTTTTATTATATGTTTTTTTTATGATAACCCCTAAATTTGCCGAATGCAAATTTTATTTGGAAAGGTTGCTTATGTCGCGTAAGATTTCAGTAGGCTAAAGAATGCGGATTTGTCCATCGGCTTTGCGTACAAGAATCCTTGCGCGATGTCACAGCCCATTTCTTTTAGAAGCTCTGCCTGAGATTCTTGCTCGACCCCTTCCGCGACCGTTACCAGCTCAAGTTCCTTTGCCATGTTTATGACTGAATGGATGATTATGTTCTTTCGCTTCGAGCGATTTGCGTTTTCGGCAAGGAATTCTTTGTCCAGCTTCAGGACGTTTGCCGGCAGTTCTTTGAGAAGACTCAGAGACGAGAAACCTGATCCGAAATCATCGATCGAGATATCGAAACCCGCTTTTTTTATTCCGTACATTGCTTTCAGGAGGGAATCCTTGTTGTCCATCATGAGGCTTTCCGTCAGCTCAAGCTCAATTTTTGACGGCGCGATCTGATACTTTGCGGCGATTGAAGCGTAATCCTTCGCGAGGTCGGGATTGTAAAGCTGGAATCTTGAGAGGTTGCAGGAAATCGTGATCGGGTAGGGCGCGACTCCGTCCCTTCCGCTTTTGTTCCATTCGTCAAGGAATTTGCATGCTGATTCGAAGACTTCCCGGTCGATTTTCTGAATGAAGCCGTTTTTTTCGAACAGAGGAACGAAAACTTTTGGCGGAAGCAGCCCCTTTCCCCTCTGGTTCCAGCGGACCAAGGCTTCTGCTCCGATAATCTTTGAGTCCGAGAAACTGAATTTTGGCTGGTA
Organism: uncultured Treponema sp.; assembly: GCA_947170195.1. Lineage (GTDB taxonomy): Bacteria > Spirochaetota > Spirochaetia > Treponematales > Treponemataceae > Treponema_D. Next base: position 19,042 of record CAMVSS010000019.1, read on the forward strand.
GTAGGTGATGAATTCGTTTGCCTCAAATGCTCGGTTCATGTCGAAGATGATTTCTCTTTCCGCCTCAAGGTTCTCGTCCATTTCTTTTGTGTAGAATGAAACTCTCTTCGGATTTATGCTGTTTTTTCCAAACTCGCGGGCGGTGTTGGCCTTTGTGAGCATTGAGGAGACATCTTCGTCTGGGGTATTGATGACATATACGCCGACAGAAAAATCGATCGTGTAGTGGAGCGGAAGCAGCGTGCCCATTGTGGTGACGACCGTCAGCATTGAGATTACGTAATCCTCGATGATCGGGCGGAAAGTCGCTTTTATGAGGATTGAATAGTTGTCGATAAAATTCCTGCATGCGATGGCATCTTTCGGAATGACTTCCAAAATCCTGTCTCCCAAACGCCGGAGAATTTCATGCGCGGAGTCGGTTCCGATTGAAGTCTGCAAATGCCTGAAATTCGATATGTCTATTGAGATGATTGAATATTCGTCAGGCTTGGCCTTTGAGAGAATCTTTTCTGCCTCGGAAGAGAATTTCCTGAGGGAATACAGGTCTGTTATGTCATCGTAGTCGATGGATGACTGAAGTTTTGCCTTTAAGATGTGCGTGAGTATAAAAGTCAGAAAGGCTATTCCGAGTGTGATTACAAGAAATATGTAAAACGGAAATAGATTTTCGTTCTCTGGAACAAGAAAATGACCTATGAAGAACAGAAATGAAAAAAGTGTTCCGAAAATCGTGTAGAACAAAATGTCCTGAAGCACGTCCGCTTTTTTTATGAACATTTGATAAACTCCAAGATCATTCTACAATAATTTCAAAAAAAAACAAATTAAAATTTGATTTTAAATTTCCGATACTAATAGTACAGGAAAATTCCGGTGTCTGAGATGCCGTAATTTCAGGGAGGCTTTTTTTATGATTCGAGGCTGGTATATCGGTTCAAGCGGAATGAACGCTCAGCAGAACAGACTGGACACAATTTCTAACAATCTTGCAAATGTTGACACCGCGGGATTCAAGCGTGACAGGACGGTCTCAAAATCGTTCCCGGAATTGCTTTTGAGGCGAACTTCCGCTGACGGCGTTTACAACACTCCGTTCGGCTCGGCGGACGCAGCTCCTATAATCGGAAAAGTAGGTCTTGGTGTGGAGACTAACGAGAACTTCACGGAATTTGAGCAGGGCTCTTTCAGAATCACAAACACCAATACCGACATGGCGCTGAGCGGCGAGGGTTTTTTTGTGATTGAGACTCCGAATGGTGAGCGATATACGCGCAACGGAAATTTTCTCCTCGGCAAGGAGGGGCTTCTTCTTACGAAGGACGGTTATCCGCTTCTGGGAGAGAACGGCACGATTCACGTCGAGGATGACAAGTTCATCGTGAACGAGGACGGCGTCATCACAACGAAGGATAACGAGGTCATTGACCGCATAAAAATCGTGCGCTTTGACAACGAACGCTATCTCAAGAAGATGGGAAACAGCATGTGGAGCGCAAACGATATTTCTGGCGAGGCTTACATAGCCGAGGGCATGGAGCGGCCAAGAATGCTCCAGGGCTACATGGAGACGAGCAACGTCAACGTAGTGAACGAAATGGTAAAAATGATCGAAGTGAACCGTGCGTATGAGGCAAGCCAGAAGACAATCCAGAGCGAGGACAGCATGATGAGCACTCTCTGGAA
>CAMVSS010000020.1 GCA_947170195.1 uncultured Treponema sp.
ACGTTCCCGTGCCTCGCCGCTTACACAACTGTCGCCATTCCATCATCAAAGGGAATCCGGCGGCTGTTCATCCACCACGGACACCTCTACTCGCGAGAAGAACTGGCATCATGGCTCCCTAAAGACACGCTCGTCATATCAGGTCATACACATGTTACCGTCCTCGAAAAAGACAACGGACTCTGCTACTTCAATCCGGGATCCATCTCGCTCCCTAAATGCCCCGACGGAAAAACATGCGGCATTGTTGAAACAACCGAAAGCGGAAATCTAAAAGCAAGCCTGTATACGATAGACGGAAAACTGATACGGGAAGAAGAATTTTAAAATCTCCCCTCTTACGTTCCAGAAACACTGACCGTCTTTTTAACGCGCAAGTTTTTTTTCTGCACTATGTACAGGATCGCAAAAATCAGCACCAAAACAGCAGACAAACGTCTGAACGGCAGTATTACGGCAATTCCGATGAGCAGATACACGATTCTCATCGGCAGACTGATTTTATCTTCGACATAGCCCTGAACCGCAATGGCAAGCGAATACGAAGTTACTATACCGCAAAGAAGCGTAAGCAGGGTCTCAAGGCGCAATCCGAACGAAAGATACTCCTGATTGTACACGAAAGCAAACGGAAGGATAAAGCCTGTGATTCCCAGCTTGAACGACGTCCAGCCGACTTTGAGGGGATTTTCACGGGCAATTCCTGCAGCAGCATAGCTCGCGACAGCTACCGGAGGAGTAATCGCCGAAAGCGAGGCGAAGAAAAGAAGGAAGAGATGCGCGGAGAACACCGGTATTCCAAGCGAAGTCAGTGCCGGAGCAACTACGGTCGCGCAGACAATGTAGGCGGCTGTAGTCGGAAGACCCATTCCCAGCAAGGCGCAAACCAGCATCGAGAGTATCAGCGAAATAAGGACGGAAGTTCCGCCTAGCTGCACTATCAGATTGGAGAATTTCAGTCCGAGCCCCGTCAGCGAGAAAATTCCGACGACGATTCCCGCACTGGCACAAGCGCTCATCACGGAGCAAAGCGCCTTTCCGGATTTTACGCATCCGTCAAGCACGTTCTTCCCTGTCATCCGCTCATGGGGATCAAGGAATCCGCAGACAATTATGGCGGCTGTAGAACAGATTGCGGCAGTCATCGGCGTCTGATTGAAAACCAGCAGGAGCACGAGGAGCACCGCCACAGGAATGAAAAGCTTTAGGCTGCGCGCAATGGAATCCTTCAGGTCAGGGATATCTTCTTTTCTGATTCCTTCGATCTGATACCTTACCGCCTCAAGATCGACCATCTTAAAGAGACACACATAATACATTATGGCAGGAATTATGGCGCCAGCGCATATCACGGCATACGGAATTCCAGCGATATCGCTCATCACGAATGCAGCCGCACCCATGACAGGTGGCATTATCTGACCGCCAGTGGACGCAATCGCTTCAACAGCCCCGGCAGTCGCGGAAGAATATCCGTTGCGCTTCATCAGCGGAATGGTGAACGAGCCTGTCGAGACGACATTTGCTACACAGCTTCCGCTTATCGTGCCGAAAAAACAGCTTCCGATCACCGCCATCTTCGCAGGCCCGCCGCGCTTTCCACCGGCAAGAGCAATCGCAAAGTTCTGGAATATTCTGTCAGCTCCCGATGCATTCAAAAATGAAGCGAACATCAGGAACAGAAAGACATTGTTTGCGCAGGTTCCAGTCGGCGTTCCATAAATTCCCCTGTCACTAAAAAGCGCATAGACAACGCGCCTCAGTGAAAGATGCCTGTTTCCGAACAATCCCGGAATAAGATGGGCGGTCAGCGCATATATGATTGCAACCGACGCTATTATCGGAAGCGATTTTCCAAGCGTCCGCCGGGCCGCCTCCAAAATCAGAAGAGTGATGATGATGCCGAAAACATAAATCACGTCATTAGAGACAATGCTGTTCTGCATGTCATTGACGTACGAATCATAGTTCACAATCACGTACAGGCTGGTGACGACGCTCAAAACGACGGCAATCCAGTCCAGGCTCCGCGTAAAAATTCTGGCACGACCGGAAGTAACCTTCAGGCTGTTCTCAAGCGGAAAATACAGGAAAATCAGCACGAGGGCGACCATCACGTGATGCGCATAAAATTGAATGCTCGGCATCGTGTAGAACGTAAATTCTGCGACATGCAGGGCGACAGCATACAGCGAGACAAACAGGATTATGATTCTGTTGATTTTTTGATAGACAGCATTCATCTTCAGCCTTCCTAAAAAACGGGGAATGTGATTATCGCTCACATTCCCCGTTGCATTTCCATACGGATTTTACGGACGAAGTTCTTTCGGAACCTTTATGCCTTTTTCCTCAAGATATTTTATAACGCCTGGATGCAGCGGAAGGTTGAAGGCAAGGGCGTTGTCAGTCGTTGCATAAGACAATCCCTTATAGATCTGAACGAGCGCAGGATTGTTCTCAAAAAGAGCTTTCGCGATGTCATACACGTCTTTCTCGCTCAATTTTGCAGAAACAACAGCAAAGTTCCATTCAGAAATAACCGGAAGATCCTCCGATACACCTTTATATGAGCCTTTCGGCAGTGTCGCAGCTTTGTAAAATCCGTGTGCATCGGTAAAGAATTTCTGCTCTTCCTTCGTAAGTCCGATAAAGCGGAGATTCTTTGACGCTTCCAGCTGTGCGATTGCAGGGAACGGTGGCAGCGAGAAAAGAAGAGCTGCGTCAATCGTTCCGTTTGAAACAGCAGTTGCAGTCGCACCGTGTCCGTCGTTGAAGATTTCACCAGGATTTGCATCAAGTTTCGGAAGCAACGCGCGGAACACATTGTCCATTGCGGCACCCTTTGAACCGAGACCGATTTTTCTTCCCTTAAAGTCACGGAGAGACTTAACCGGGCTTGAATCAAGAGAATAAACCGTCAAGAGCGACGGATAGAGCGGAATGAGACCACGCACATTCTTCATCTTTTTTCCCTTTGCCCATGCGGCAGTTCCGTCAAGTCCCTGCTCGATGCTCGAAGCCATTACGATACCAAAATCAGCTTCCCCGGCTTCGATGAGGCTCAAGTTAGCCGTTCCGCCACCAGTCTCCTCTGCAGTCACGGTAAAGCGCTTCGGAAAGAGATTGTTTATCGTGTTTGCAAGTCCGGCTCCGACGACGTAAAAATTTCCGCCGCTGGAACCAGTTCCGAACGTAAATCTTTTTGCAGCCGCAGAAAGCGGAAGTGAAAGTAAAGATGCTGCCACAACAGCCAGTGCAATTTTCTTCATTTTTATCCTCCTGAAAAATTATTTTCTAACACCGTATTTATCTATGACACCAAGCTCGCCCATGAGCCTCTCAAGCTCATTGCGTCTCTCGCCACCATATTCCTGATAAGGACGACGAAGCCGTCCGCCCGGAAGACCGAGAATATCAAGCGCCGCCTTTATGACGATCGGATTTGAGAAGTCATAAAGTTTCTGGAGCAGAGGGAACCACTTGAAGTACTCCGCACGCCCCTCCTCCATCACCTGGACAGATGTCCACGGACGCGAATACAATGCGCTTTCTTCCGGAATAATGTTTCCGCCGATATTTGCAGTGCCCGTTCCTCCAACCGCAAGCGTAGGAAGCACGATCGCATACTTAGGGAAATCACAGCACATGATTTTGACCTTTCCCTGACACAGCCTCTGAACCTGAACCAGCTGCTCAACTGATCCCATCGCCTCCTTGTCAACGACGAAATTCGGATGCTTATCAGACAGCTTTTTTATCGTCTCAGGTGAAACATGCACGCCGAGCCGAGACGGATTGTTGTAGATTCCGCATGGAATTCCAACCGCGCTCATACACTCATCAAAATGGGCGAACGCCGCAGTCTGCGGAATCAGGACATAAGGCGGTACAGTAAATATGACTCCGTCCCCGCCCTCACTCTCAATATATTTTGCAAACTCAATGCTCTGCGCCGTAGTCGGAGAAGAAGCACCGAAAAACACCGGAATTCTTCCGTCAGCAATCTTGATGACTTCATGAACGATCTCCTTCTTCTCCTCAAGCGTCAGGAGTGTAACTTCTCCAGCAGAACCGAGCACAAACACCTGTGAGGAACCGTATTTTATCTGACGTTCAATCAAAGTCTCAAATCCCTTGAAGTCAATCTTGTCGTCCTTCGTGAACGGCGTCGGAAGCGCAACAAAGGAACCTTGTAAATTCGTCATGAAATCCTCCTGAAAAAACTGATTATTACCTAGCAAACCGATAGGTTTTAAAACATGGACTATCCTATTTTCTTTTACATATCTTGTCAATAGGTAAATAAAAAGTTTTTTGCAAAAAAAATGACCTCCTACCCACAGGCAAGAGGTCCTTTGTATCATCAAGATTTAATCCAGATTCTGCAATTCAATCGCGATTTCTTCCATCTCACGGTCGGTCATGGCAATCGTTTCCGCGACACGGTAAAGCTCGCGCCGCACGCTCTCAGGAACGCGGGTCGTCGTCTTATAATGAAGCTCGTGCTCAAGACATGCCCAGAAATCCATCGCTATAGTACGGAGCTGAATTTCAACGCGCACGTTATGCGTCGTCTCCGAAAGGTAAACCGGAATCTCCACCACGATATGCAGGCTCCGGTAGCCAGACTCCTTAGGATTCTTTATGTAGTCCTTTTCCAATATCAGCTTTATGTCCGGCTGCTTCAAGAGCATGTCGCGAACGCTGTATATATCCGAAATATAAGGGCAGATAACGCGGATTCCGGCGATGTCATCAAGGTTATTCACCATAGACTCGAACGTTATCGGAAGCTGCTTTTTCTGCAGTTTATTGGCAATGCTTTCCGGTGACTTTATCCGCGACTTGACCGTCTCAATCGGATTGCGCCTTCCAGAAATCTTGTTCTCCTTGTTAAGAATGTCGAGTTTTGTCTCAATCTGCTTGATTCCGCTCTCATAGATCATCATTATGTGCTGATACTCGAACGCAAGCTTATAAAAATCATCAGGCTTGGTAATGGTACCATTCAATATTGCCGGAAGCTCCGCTGTGTCAGGAACGTCTTCCGCAGCTATCTCATCAAGATTCAAAATAATTGTCTCCATCAGTGCGTTTCGACGTAAAAATATGGGTCAGGAATATCCGGGCCATCTTAAAACGCATCTGTACTATAAACAAAAAATACTGAAAAAAGTTTCCATCGGCAAGGGAAATTTTAGGGAAGTGCAGATTAACACCAGAAGAGATTGATCCGCCCTTCCCGCAAGCCCCTTACAGTCCGAGCAGCTTTTTTGCTGTTCCGAACGCCGTATTTTCATCGAGGATTGCGCCTGCTCCCATGAACAGAGGAATCATCTCGTCGACAGTTTTTCTGTTTTCCTCATACTGAGTCTCATTCTCCGAGCTGTACACAGTGTTCAAGATGAGGAACACGAGCGGAGTGATGTTGTACTTGTCAGATTTCTCCGTCATGGATTTTTTTGCCAGAGACGCAAAATCAGTCAGATACATTCTGAGCACATTCCACGACTTAAAGCTGATGAGCCGGTAGATGAACGTGTTCGGAATTTCAGTCTTAACGGACTTTCCGCCCTCATACTTCATCCCGAAATTCGCGCTTCCAATTTTGCGGTCAACATCGCTGCCCTTCTCAAGGAGGGCGCGGCACGTAAACACGTCGTCGATTTCCGCGGCAAGATGAAGCGCATCCGTGCCCATTTTTCCCTCAATCTGCTTTACATATGCATCAACGTCATCAGTCTTCTGAACGAGGATGGAGATTATTTCCTCAAGCCCCCTGACCTTTTCATCAATCTGACTTTCCTCACAGTATTGCGCCCTGAACATGATGCTCGCCAGCCCCGATTTCTCATAGGTCAGCTTCATCTGATGCTTTATCGTCATGTAGTGCTGCATCTGCTGTTCCCGTGAAATTCTTGACACATCTACTGAAGAAAACAGCTGCTCTGTGCGCATGTCAACGATATCATCAACATACTTCCAAAGTCCGCCGGAAATGATTCCCTTTATCTGAACCGCATAATACAGCGGAGACACGCCTTTGATTCTGAACTCGTTTACGTCAAGGGAAGACAAGCACGAGCGCGCTCCCTCGAGATCAGAATCGAACGACTTCCTGTAGTCAGCAATGGCATCCTTTTCCGCCCGCTCAGAATCAACGAACACATCCGGCCCGAACTGAACCCAGAACTGCTCCCGCGCCTCAAACTGCGAGAAAAATTTCTCGCTGTCCTCTGCAAAAAATCCGCATCTGACACCGAAATTCCAGAATTTCTGGGCATCGGAAGCCATTCCGTCATACATGAACAATGCGAATCCCTGCTGAAGGAATGTCGGAGTATAATCTCCGCCGGCCGGATTAACATGCGCGCCATCCGACTCAGCAGATTCTACAGCCGCGACATCAAGAGCCTCCATGTACATTTTCCGAGCCGAATCAAAATCATGCCGGGCAACAAAAACAAATCCCTTGAACCAGCGGATGAAAAATTCACCTTCCTGAGGAACCATCTCACGAATCTGCTCGTAAAACTGTTCCATGTCACGGTTCTTATATATGTGATCGCGAAATACCGACTCATAAATGAAAACTATGCTCTGAGCCTTGATTCCTGCAAGGCGGGCATCTGTGCGTCCTGATTTTCCAGCCATTATATCAATTTCCCGAATTTGCGTTCCAAATCCTTAATCAGCTTGTACTCGAACGAATCAACCAGCGCAAGATAAGAAGCCTCGATGACGTCGCTTGAAACACCCATCGTTGCCCAGTGCTCGTCCCCGTCGCTCGACTCAATCAAAACGCGGACTCGGCTCGCCGTAGCAGATTTTCCGTCAAGAACACGGACTTTGTAATCTGTAAGGTGAATCTGCGCAACATTCGGATAGAACTGCTCCAAAGCATTTCGCATCGCAACGTCAAGCGCATTGACCGGACCGTCACCGTCACCCGCCGTCACGACAACCTTGCCGTCAACATCGATCTTAAACTGAGCAAACGCGCTCTGGTCATCGGCAAAACGAGGGAACTCACCGCTCGTCTTGTAATAGTGAAGATTGTAGAACGGCTGGTATTTACCAATCGCCTTGCGCACGAGAATCTCAAAACTTGCGTCCGCGCCCTCGAACTGATAGCCCTCATGCTCCAGCTCCTTTACGCGCTTAACGATTTCTGCGACAACCGGACTTGATTTCGTCAGAGTCTTGTCGAATTTCTGTACCTTCTCGACAATCATGCTCTTGCCCGCGACCTCGCTCATCAGGAAGACGCGCTCATTTCCAACAGTTTCCGGAGTGACATGCTCGTATGCGAACGGATTTTTTATGACCGCGTCGATGTGCATTCCTGCCTTGTGGGCAAATGCGCTCGCTCCGACATACGGCATACCTGCATCAAGCGCGATGTTCGTAATCTCAGCGACACGCTTGCAGATCGGAGTCAGGTTCTGGATATTTTCAGCCGGAATACACTCGCAGTCCATCTTAATCTGCAAGTCAGCAATAATGGTAGAAAGATTTGCGTTACCAGTGCGCTCACCAAAACCGAGAAGGACGCCCTGAACATGGCTCGCACCAGCCTCAACCGCAAGAAGAGAATTGGCAACCGCACAGCCTGAATCATTGTGCGTATGGATACCTACGGAGATTCCGCAAGCGTCATCTCCTCCAATTTTTTTATCTTTAAAATGCTCTACAACATGCTTCGTAATCTCAAAGCACTGCATCGGCATCATGCCGCCCTTAGTCTCGCACAAGCACAAAGTCTTCGCGCCGCCCTCGACAGCCGCCTCAAGAGCCTTCATCGCATAGTCAGCATTCTCCGTGTAGCCCGTAAAGAAATGCTCCGCGTCAAAAATGACCTCTTTTTTGTTCTCAACAAGAAAAGCCACCGTGTCACGAATCATCTCAAGGTTTTCCTCAAGAGTGGCATGCAAAATCTCCGTCGCCTGAAAATCCCACGATTTTCCGAAAATACAAACGACGTCAGTATCAGCCGCCAGAAGGCTCTGCAAATTCGCGTCCTCTGAACACTTGATTCCCTTTCGTCGCGTAGAACCAAAAGCCACGAGTTTAGAATGGGCAAGCTTCAGCTTTTTCGCCTCCGCAAAAAATTCCATGTCCTTAGGATTCGAGCCAGGATTTCCCGCCTCAATGTAAGTTACGCCCAGTTCGTCGAGCGCCTTGACGATATTTATTTTATCCTGAACCGAATAAGAAATGCCCTCACCCTGAGAACCATCCCTCAAAGTGGAATCAAGAATAGAAATCTGTCTCATAACTGCAATCCCCAATTACTTATCAATCAAATGTGCCACACGAATGTGACAAAAAAACGCATATTTTTGGTTTTCAAAAACACATCAAAAAAATTAATTCGGAGGCTACCTTCACTTCGTTCAGGTCGGGTGTTCCGCACTTCGCTCACGCTCATTCTTCCACTCACTTCGTTCGCTTCAGAACGCCTTGCGGCGGTGCTACATACCCTAGCCCAAAAACTTGCTCCGCAAGTTTTTCGCCTTCGGCGACCGTCTCCCGGCCCCAGCCAATTGGCTTAGTCCGCAATATATCTCGCCCTGTTCGTGTCCGTCTCAAACACGTCGACAGCATGGACATGTGCCTTTTTCACATCATCCGTCTTTTTTAACTGCGGAAGCAACGCGACAATTCCGTCATAAATATACACCGCGATTCGCTCCGCGCTAGGATTCTGCTCAAAAAAATCGATGTCGTTCAGATTCGTGTGGTCGAGCTTTCCGCACACTTCCTTCAGAGCCTTCTTCAGCTCCGTAAAGTCGAGCAGCATTCCGCCCTCATCAAGCTTTGCTCCCTGAACATGAACATAAACCTTGTAATTGTGTCCGTGCAAACGCTCGCACTTTCCATGATAATCGCGCAAAAAATGCGCCGCCGCAAAATCTGTATTGACCCGAACTTCAAACATGACGCCATTATAGCAGATATGCGCGGACTAGGAAACAGAAAGGAAGATCAAGACGAAATAAAAAAAATCCGCGCGACAGAAATATCAAAAAATCTGCCGTGCGGACTTCCATTTCATTGAAAGAAAAACTGCTTTCTAACTGACAGAGTCACTGCCGTTATTTCAATGCTGCAGAGATTCGTTCAAGAACCTTCTTGCGGTCAAGCGGCTTTACGATGTAGTTCTTTGCACCGAGAAGAAGTGATTTTTTTACCAGCTCTTCCTTACCGAGAGCAGATACCATAACGACCTTTGCGTTTTTATCAAAAGCCATAATCTGCTCCAAAGCTGTAAGACCATCCATGCGTGGCATGGTGATATCCATAGTAACCAAATCTACGTTCGGGCAAAGCTCTTTATATTTATCAACACCGTCTTTTCCGTCTACGGCATTTGCAACAACTTCATATCCTTCACTCGTCAGAATCTGACCAAGCTGCTTAGCGACGAACATTGAGTCATCAACAACAAGAACTCGAATCTTTGTTCCGTCAGCATTCATGCCCTCTGGCGGACGCTCATTGATTGAAGGAAAATCCTGTTTAGTTTTCATTTGTTCACTCCTTATTTTACATGCGTTCGCGAATTGCGACGTTTACTTCAATTTTACCACACTCAGTGATAAGAGGTACAATAAGTGCCTCTACACTGTTTGTAGTGCTGCCACCAAGAGCAGCAATTTCCATTTTTTCACCAGCAAAAAGAGCTGGTGGCGTAAGGTCAAACTTAAATCCAAGTTCGTGAAGTTTTGTAACAGCCTGAGCAGTAATCAAGTTTGCAAGTTCGCTGATTGTAGCCTTCGCAAGGTCATCAAACTGTGAAAGCTGTTCACCATTCATCTTAGAAGCGATGTTCAACGCAGTATCAAAAGTCATATCAAAAAGAACACGACCTTCTACGTCTCCGGCAAGACCGACAAGAGCAGCAACACCCATTACAGGCATAGCTGTTGATTTCAAATATAAGTCTCCACGCGTAACAGTAGCTCCGCCAAGTACTTCTTTTAAGATCTGATACGAAGTTTCTACAAATGGGTTAATGTACTCTACTCTCATGAGTTTCTATCTCCTATTTATTTTTTTTCGAATATTGAAACAGACCCGGCTTTTTTTTCAGCCCAGGCACCATTACCGCCAAGCGATTCATTCTGTCCTAAGTAAATCACACCATTGCCTTTCAGTTTTTCCTGAAAATCATTTATGATTCCCTGCTGAGCAGCTTCCGGCAGGAAAGAAATCAAATCCCTTGCAAAAATAATGTCGCATGACGGCAAAGAATTAGTATTTGCACAATCATGATACTCAAACATTATACTATCACGTATTTCAGATGTAAATGTAAAATCACCATTTGCCTTCTTAGTTATGAAAGGCGCATACCAATCATTGGCAATATTTGCAGGAATCGAAAGCAACGGAGCATTTGAAATATTGAGCAAATCAACTTCGTGCGCATAAATCCTGATTTTTGCCTCCGGATAGCGTTTTTTAAGAAGACAGGCAAGTGAATAAGTTTCACATCCCTTGCCACATCCCGGATTCCATACAACAATCTGTTTTGCCGTATTGTCAGGGAATGATTTATAAATTGCATCTGCGTAGTCTTTCGTCCACCAGGTGCCATTACAAGGCGAATAAAAAGGCTTCAAGAACAGATCCGCATCCTCAGCAGTCTGAAGCTGTGTCTTGTTCTTTCCGCGCTCTTTTTCCCAATCCTTAAAGCGAGCCTGCATCCATCCGTCATTTATCGGAGAAACCACAAACTTTCTCATAGAAGAAAGTGACTCGACTATGAAGGAATAGTCTACTTTTTCACTCTGCACTGGAGCTGATTTCTGACCAGCTGCCTGCGCAGGTCCCTTTTTTTTACCGTTTCCAGGAAGGGAAGCGGACATTCTGGCAGCCATGTCTTTTACGACAGTTGCCTCTGCAGCAGCCTTAGCCTCAATCTTAGAACCGAAAATCTTTTCGATATCAAGAAGGATATAAAGCCTGTTATTTACTTCTACAACACCCTGAATATATTTGATGTTGATATCTCCAAAAAGAGGGTGCGGAGGATTGATAGTTGATTTTTGAATTCCAACAACCTTATCAATCTCATCAACAACGACACCGAAAGTCTGCTCACCGACAGAAACAATCAGCATATTTTCCAATGCATCAAACTGACGCTCAGGGATATCGATATTGAAGAAGAGTCTTAAATCAACGATAGGTATGATATCGCCACGAAGATTATATACACCAATTACAAAAGGAAGAGCATTTGGAACATAAGTAAAGCGACCTGCTTTCGCAATCTCCTTTACCTTCATGATGTCGATTGCATAGTCTTTTCCAGCGAGGGAAAAAGTGACCATTTTATAATCAACAATTACCAGATTCTCTTTTTTTTCAGAAGATTCTGATGCATCAGGACCGGCGATTGACTGGAGGTTTCCAAGCGTTTCCTTTAGAGCTGTATTGATTGTTGTTTTTTCTTGTGCTGTAGATTCCATCTTTCTCCCCTTATTCGTCTATTACGCCATTTTCCTGACGAGCCTCGATTTCTTGTCTTACACCAAGCTCAAGCAACTGAGTAACATCAATGATGAGGGATACAGAACCGTCTCCGAGGATTGACGCACCGGCGATTCCAGGAGACTGGGTAAACTGATCGCGCAACGGTTTGATAACGACATCTTCCTCACCGATAAGGTTATCGACCATAACACCGATTTTCTTATCCTGAGAGCCGACGATAACAACAAAGCAGTATTCGCCTTCTTCGGAAGTCCTGATATTAAACAGTCTGCTGAGGCGAGGAACGCTGATTACCGCGTTTCGAAGGTTCAGGAGTTCGGAGTTATGGGTTGTATTGATCTCCGGCTTCTTCACGCGGACACTTTCGATAACAGAGGCGATAGGGATTGAATAAGTCTCTCTTCCGACACGGACAAGAAGACCCTGAATGATTGCAAGAGTAAGTGGAAGACGGATACTGAATTTTGATCCCCTTCCCTTTTCTGTGGTGACATTTACTGTACCATTGAGCTTATCAATCATCGTCTTTACGACATCAAGACCAACGCCACGTAGAGAATCCCGGCATGAAAATCAAATTTGCAGCTTCCTGATCGGTGAGAACCTTATTCGGATGAATAAGACCTTTTTCGATCGCCTTGTTCTTTACTTTTTCGACATCGATACCGCCACCATCGTCAACGACATCGATGACAATCATGTTGCCTTCATTTTCTGCCTTAAGAAGGAGAGTTCCGGTCTCGTCCTTTCCGGCAGCCTTTCGCTTTTCAGGAGTCTCAATTCCGTGATCGACAGAGTTGCGGACACAGTGCATGATCGGATCCATAAGATCATCGATTACGGTCTTATCAAGCTCGGTCTCTTCACCTTCGATCTGGAGGGTAACTTTCTTGCCGAGATCACGCTGAAGATCTCGAACGACGCGAGGGAAGCGGTCGAAAATCTGGCTGATAGGAACCATTCGGATTTTCATTACGCCTTCCTGGAGCTCTCCAGTGATGCGTCCCAAGTTCTGTGTAGAAGAGTGGAATTTAGAGTTAAGATCCTTAAACTTAGTTTCGAAAGCATCGAAGAAGTTTGAAATATCTCCAAATTCATTAAGAATATTTGATTTAATATCTTTTACAGCGACACCGTTCTGAATTTCCTCGAGATACTGAGGAAGCTGCTCGAACATTCGGCGGATCTTCTCTTTGTATGAAGAATCCAAAGCCTGGAACTGAATGAGCATATCTCCAAGCTGCTGCTGGCTCTGGTTGAAAGCAGCCTTTGTAATAACGGTTTCAGAAACAAGATTGAGAAGATAGTCGATTCGCTTTGAGTCAACACGCAGGATTGAACTTTGCTGTGCGTGTCCTGTCGCAGGAGCACCTGTTTTTGCAGGAGCAGCCTTTGCCGGATCCGCCTTCGGAGCCTCCGCTTCGGCAGGCGCAGCTGATGATGCGGCAGGTGCAGGCGCGGCTTTCGGAGCTTCCTGTGCAGGAGCGGCCGCGACTTGCTCAGATGCAACTTCAGAAGAAGTATCTCCGGCAGCTACAGCGTTATCGAGGCATTTTGCGTCGACGCTCAAAGTTACGTCATCAAGGAATGCCGTATCCTCAAGCTGCTCTGCAGTATTCGAGGTCGCAACGTAATATACAACCTCTTTATGGAATTCATCTTCGTAAAGAGCATCAAAATCAGGGGTTGTCTTCAAGACAGTTCCGCAAGCTTTTAATGCCGCAAAAACCTGAATACCACCAACAGTATTCATAAGGTTGTCTTCGTCGAAAATAACAGTTATGCTCCAAAGCTTCTGATCGCCGGAACATCCCTGCTTGAGCTCCAAAAGCTCGTATTCTGACAGGTTGACCGTACCAGCCGATGTATTCTCAGCAGGTTTAGGCTCAGGAGCAGCCTTTTTAACAGGCGCTGACGGAGCGGCTTTTGCAGCCGGAGCAGCAGAACCTGCCGCTTTTCCACTGCCACCTGGCAAAAGAGATTTTATTTTATTTGAGATTTCTTCTACGCTCTCGCCATAAACCGAACCTCCAGTTCGGGCTTCAAGCATAGCCTTGATTACATCAAGAGCAGTGAGAAGGGTATCTACAACATCTTCTGTAACTTTTACACGATCCGAACGAACTTCGTCCAGAAGGTCTTCCATTGTATGAGCGAAAGTTGATATCTCAGTAAATTCGACAGTAGCTGAATTTCCTTTAAGGGTATGAGCCGCACGGAAGATTTCATCAATAGCGTCATGATTATTAGGATCATTCTCAATAGCAAGAATATTGCTCTCAAGGTTGTCAACCATCTGCTCCGATTCAGAGAAGTAGTCCTTTAAAAGTTCTTCATTATTGGCATCAAGATAATCACTCATATTATATATTTTACCTCATGCATATCCAAAGTCAAGAAAAAAGAGATTTTTTTAAGATTCAAGAAAGATATATGCAATCTGTTCATTTAATTACTGCCCCAATCTGGAAGCAAGCAAGCATACTCCCTCAACCATAGCCTTGTGCTCTTCAGGTGCGATCCGAGCATAAAGCGTGTCCGGTGTGTCGCCGGGAAGAACCGGAACCTTCTTCTGAACAAGGATTTCCCCAGTATCACAGCCGGCATCAACGAGATGGACCGTGCATCCGGATTCTTTTTCTCCAGACGCGAGAACCGCCTCATGAACGTTGTGTCCCCACATTCCTACCCCGCCGAATTTCGGCAGGAGAGCAGGATGAAGGTTTATGATTCTTCCAGAATACTCCGAGATGATTTTTCCTCCGAGAACAGAAAGATATCCAGCAAGAACGATCGCATCTATTTTATTCTGATGACAAAGCTCAAGGATTGCATCGCTGATTGCGATTCTTTTCGTATCACGGTCAGATTTTTCCGCAAGCTCCTTTCCGAGAACCAGAAAAGGGCTTTTTATCTCCGTCGGGATACCCGCAAGTTTTGCGCGCTCAAGCGCGTATGCGTTCTTTGTGTTTGATACAACGAGCGCAATATGATAGGGACAGTCAGAATGTGATTTTTCCCAATCAATCAGAGCCTGTAAGTTTGTTCCTCCACCGGAAACCAGAACCGCAATATTCATTTTTGCATTCCTTAATATATGTATTAAAAACTAGTCGAGTATCGTTGCCTCGTGGCTTCCCTTGAGCTCATCACCGAGCGGCTTTGCTGATTTCTCAACCAAGCCGATTTTGTAAGCCTTGAGGTCCGCAACGCCAAGAGCTTTATGAACGTCCGTCGAGAATTTCGATGCATTCTCGTTGAAATGACGAACAATCTCATCAGCCTTATCAGCAGAAACAGCGAGGACAAGACCTATTCCCATGTTGAACGTGCCCCAGACGCCCTCTGCATCGGCACCACGGCGGATAAGCTCATCAAAGATAGCAGGCTTTTCCCAGCTGTCCTTTTTAATATGAGAGACAAGCTGAGTTTCCTTCGGGTACATGCGAGGAACATTCTCGTAGAATCCGCCGCCAGTGATGTGAACCATTCCATGAATTGCTTTTCCAAAAGTTTTAAGAGCATCAATTACCGGACGAACGTAAATGCGGGTCGGTGTAAGGAGAACCTCACCGATTTTTTTACCATTGAAATCTTCATTGAAATCTTTTACGAGCTTGCGGATAAGTGAATAACCGTTTGAATGAGGACCAGTTGAAGAGAGACCGATGAGAACATCACCCTCAGCAATATCTTTTCCGGTAATCATATCCTCTTTTTCGCCGAAACCGACACCGAAGCCAGCGAGATCGTATTTTCCTTCGTCATAGAAGCCCGGCATTTCTGCAGTCTCGCCACCAAGAAGAGCACAGCCCGCATCTACACAGCCATCTGCGACACCTTTTACAAGTTCGCCGGCGACTTTAGCATCAAGCTTGCCGCACGCTACATAATCGAGGAAGAATGAAGTCTGAACTCCTGAACAGAGAATATCATTTACGCTCATGGCAACGCAGTCGATTCCTACGGTGTCGTATTTTTTCATCTGGAAAGCAATCTCAAGCTTTGTTCCAACTCCGTCAGTTCCAGAAACTGCGACAGGATGCTTAAGTCCGGCAGGAATCTCGAACATACCGTTAAAACTTCCGAGATCAGAAAGCAGTCCCGGAATACGAGTTCTCTTTGCGTGAACTTTGTATTCGTTTACAGCGTTGTAGCCTTCCTCAACATCTACACCAGAATCTTTGTAATCAATTGCCATTTTATTCTCCATTGAGCATTTTAGAAAATTGCCGTTTTCGACATTCTTTATCTTCTGATTATAGTAATTTTTGCAATGCTTGTCATTATGAAGAAAAATTCAGAAAATATTATCATGGAAAAAGATTTACGAACGGACACATTGCCGGGAACACGGTACAAAATATTTCAGGACAAAGATTTTTTCTGCTACGGAATAGATGCGGTTCTGCTCGCTGATTTTACGGCAAAAAACGGAGGCGATTTCACCAATGCGGTCGATTTATGCAGCGGTAACGGAGCGGTAGCCCTGATGCTCGGCTGGAAGAAAAAATCCGCTTCAATCACGGGAATCGAAATCCAGAGCGAAATGGCGGAAGTGGCACAAAAAAGCGTCGGGCTGAACCAGATAAAGAATGTAAAGATTCTGAAAGGAGACGTAAAAAAGATTTCCGAGACAGCAGAAAAATCATCATGCGAGGTCGTAGCCGTAAATCCGCCGTATATGAAAAGAGGAAGCGGACGGAGAAGCAAAAACGAGAGGAAGGCAATCGCAAGGGAGGAAATTCTCTGCACGCTCGCAGATGTCATAAGCGCAGCTGATTTTTTGCTAAAGGATTCAGGCAAACTTTTTATGATCCACAGACCGGAAAGACTCTCCGAAATACAAAAAACGCTGAGCGAGCACGGTTTTGTCACAGGGCGAATAAGATTCGTAATTCCGAAAAAAGGAGAAAAAGCCACTATGGTGCTCATTCAGGCGGAGAAAACCGGTTCGCAAACGCAGTTCGGACAAAAGCAAAAACCGGAGGAAGATGAACTTATCGTGTATGGAGCTGACGGAACATATACAGACGAAGTAAAAAGAATTTATGAGTCAGAAAAATAAAAAAGGACGGAGTCAACGCACGTCGCTCCGCCCTTGTTTTATCAGAAGCTAATTTTTATTTACTTCACCAGGAACTGAGATCGGATATTCTCCGGTAAAACAGCCCTTGCAGAAACCGTAGCCGTCAGGATTTACAGAGCGGCAGGCTTCCATCAATCCTTCAGGACTGAGGAATGCAAGAGAATCAGCACCGATCATCTTACAGATTTCGTCAGTCGAATTCTGCGCACTGATAAGCTCTCCACGGGTCGGCGTATTGATACCGAAATAGCACGGGAAGCGTACAGGCGGTGACGAGATTCTGAAGTGAACTTCCGTGGCACCTGCGCGGCGCAAAATCTGGACGAGACGCTTTGATGTAGTTCCGCGGACAATAGAGTCGTCGATGATTACGACACGCTTTCCTTTTACGTCGCAAGACACCGCATTCAGCTTTACGAAGACCATATTCTCACGCTCTTTCTGGGTCGGAGCAATGAAAGTACGTCCAATATATTTATTTTTTATGATTCCTGTCGCATAAGGGATTCCTGCGGCCTTAGAGTAGCCGACAGCCGCCCCGAGTCCTGAATCAGGTACACCGACAACAACATCAGCAGGAACACCGCTTTCCTTTGCAAGCTGCGCGCCCATAGCATAGCGAGCCTCCTGAACAGGAATGCCGTCGATGATGCTGTCCGGGCGGGCAAAATATACATATTCGAAAATACATGTGCGCTTTGAAGTTCGTTCGCCGAATTCAAACGAAAGAACTCCGTCATCCGTTATGATAACAATCTCGCCAGGGTTGATGTCGCGCACAAAAGTTCCGTTTACCGAATCAATCGCGCATGATTCGCTGGCAAGAATCCAGCCGTTCTCGATTTTGCCAAGGCAGAGAGGCCTGATACCATTAGGATCGCGCGCTCCGATCAAGCATTTTTCCGTCATAACGACGAGGGCGAAACTACCCTTTATCATTTGGATCGTATCAGTAAGGGCGCGCTCAAGACCTTTCTTGTATGAGCGGGCGATGAGCTTTACGATAACCTCTGTATCGCTCGTTGACTGGAATGTGCTTCCTGCGTCCTCAAGCATCTCGCGGAGCTGCTCATAGTTTATGAGCTGACCATTATGCGCGACGGCGATCGTTCCGAGTTTTGAGGACTGAACCATCGGCTGAGCATTTTCGATAGTGCAGCTTCCGGCAGTAGCATATCGCACATGTCCCAAAGCGATTCTGCCCTTGAGATCCGCAAGATGCGATGGCTGGAAAACTTCTGCCACCGCGCCCATGCCCTTGTGCACTTTGACCTCTTCACCGTCGCTTACCGCGATGCCGGAAGAATCCTGACCGCGATGCTGGAGTGAATAAAGCCCGTAATAGACTTTTTGAGCGGCATTGAAGCCCCTAGCAGAGTAAGGATCTTCGTCGGCTTTATTTGAATCCGCGTCTTTTGAGAGCGTCTGGAAAATACCGACGACACCACATTCATCACGGAGTTTATCTTCTTCTGATTCAAAAATTTCTTTTTCGGTCATAAAAATATCCTTACAGCTCCACATCGAGTCCGCTGGCCGCGGCATCGTCAGCAAGTTTTTTGCGGAATGCGACGAGTTTTTCTTTAAGTTCAGGATATTTCAGCGAAAGAATCTGAACGGCAAGATAAGCTGCATTCTTTGAAGAATTGATTCCGACCGTGGCAACAGGAATCTGAGGCGGCATCTGCACAATCGAAAGAAGAGAATCCATTCCGCCGAGACCATTTGACTTGTCCGATACGCATTCAAGCGGGACTCCGATCACAGGAAGGGTCGTGATTCCGGCGATAACACCCGGAAGAGCTGCGGCCAGGCCTGCACCGGCAATGATGACTTCAAACCCGTCTTTTTCGACCTGCTTTACTGTTTCGTGAAGCAAGATTCCGGCTCTGTGAGCGGAAATGATGTATGCCTTGTAATCAACTCCAAATTCTTTGAGAACATCGGCAGCTTTTTTCATTACTGCCGTATCCGATTTGGAACCAAAAAAGATTGCAACTTTCATCTGATACCTCGTGGGCAAAGAATACCATAAAGCAAAAAAAATTTACAGACGAATTTTTCTTTAAAAATTTAACCTTTGAGTTTACACTGAGGTTATGGCAATGATTTCAAATCAAATGAATTTGTTTTGCGAGACTCACTTTATTTTCAGGGAAAATTTCATAATCCTGCAGGGAGACAAACTTCCCGATGATACTGTCATGAGAAAATGCCTTGAGCACAACGCCGCATCAGATTGGTTTGCCGAAACAGATTATGGATACTCCGCAATCCTGCTCGAAAAAGATTCCCCGAATCCGGCTGGCTGCAAAGAAATTCCGCTCCGTGAATTCTTCCACGAAATGAACAACGTCAAAATGCTCGGTCCGTTCGAAAGCGCGCGCGGAGACAACAAATTCATTTCCGGACATCAGCTTGTCTGCCTTGCCTCCAGGGCGAGAGGTCTTTTAAACTTCAGGAGCACAAAACGCTACTGCGCGAAATGCGGCGGCGTACTTCAGGACGACAACCTTTTTACGGCAAGAACATGCGTTCTGTGCGGAAAGCAATATTTTCCTCAGATAGAACCGGCCATAATCGTTCTTGTGAGCAAAGGTGATGAACTTCTTCTTGCCAGACACAAAAATCGCAACGATGACGTATATTCATGCCTCGCAGGATTCGTGGAAACCGGCGAGACGATTGAGCAAACTGTAAGGCGAGAGGTCTTCGAAGAAGTCGGAATAAAAATCAAGGACGTACGCTATGTCGGAAGCCAGTCATGGCCTTTCCCAGACCAGCTGATGCTTGCGTTCAGGGCAGAATACGAATCAGGCGAAATAACCATTCAGGAAGATGAGCTTAAAGACGCAGCCTGGTTCTCAAGGGACAAACTTCCGAAAGTGCCGGGACCAGGAAGCGTAGCGCACAATCTGATCAACGGAAAATTCGACTGAAAAACATCTGACAGATTCTGACAGGCAGATTTTTACTCATTCACTAATATTCTTTTTTTTGATAGACTTCCTTCAGAATAAAAAGGAGCATTATTAAATGAAAGGATTTGAAATTGGTGAAGAAATCGAAACCACAGTAGTTCAGATTTCAAACGACACCGTTTTTATTGATTTGGGACTAAAAAGCGAGGGATTTGTTGACAAGGCAGAATTCACAGATGCCGAAGGAAAATGCACAGTCAAAGAAGGTGACAAAATAAAAGTCTATTTCGTCTCTTCAAACAGGGACGAGCTACATTTCACGACAAAACTGAAGGGCGAGAATGCTGATTCTTCAGTGCTCGAAAGCGCATACAACTCAGGTTTTCCAGTAGAAGGTCATGTCGAAAAAGAAATCAAGGGCGGATTCGAAGTAAAAATCGGAACTTCACGCGCATTCTGTCCATACAGTCAGATGGGCTACAAGAACCGTCTGGAACCGGCAGAGTATGTCGGAAAAACAGTCTCTTTTGTAATAACAGAGTTCAAAAACGAAGGAAAAAACATCATCGTCTCAAACAGAAAGCTTGAGGAATCAGCAGAAAACGAGCGCGTAAACGCATTGTCAGAAAAACTGACAGAGGGAACAATCGTAAAAGGTACGATAAAATCAATTCAGAGCTACGGCGCATTCGTTGACATCCAGGGATTTCAGGCACTTCTTCCGATTTCAGAAATCAGCTACAAGCGCGTAACAGAAGTTTCGCAGGTTTTGAGCGAAGGCCAGCAAATCGAGGCAAAAATCATCAAGGCTGAATGGAACACTGCAAAACCGGAGAGATCAAAAATCTCCCTCAGCATGAAAGCTCTCGAAAAAGATCCGTGGGAAGAAGTTCGATCGCTTACACTAGGCGAAAAAATAACCGGAAAAATCGCAAGGATTGCTGCATTCGGATTGTTCGTAAACCTTAAGCCAGGAATCGACGGTCTTGTTCACATCTCCACATTGCAGGATGTGAACGACAAGACAAATCTGAGCAAAAAATTCAAGGTCGGTGATGATTTTGATGTCGTTATCAACAAAATTGATGTCGAAGAAAAGAAAATCAGCCTCGCCCCAGCAACAAGCAACGAGCAGGATGATGACGCAAGCGCTTATCTTGCAAAACAGGATAAAGCTGACGACGGCTTCGC
>CAMVSS010000021.1 GCA_947170195.1 uncultured Treponema sp.
AGATGTAGTTCTTCTTGAAATCCAGCCGAAGGTTTATGAGGTTTTCCAGCTTCTGGGATTCTCTCAGTTCTTCAATATCAAGGAATCAACAGCAGATGCAATCCAGTTCTTCAAGCAGGGTGCACCTGTAACAGAGTCAGTCTTCCCTAAAATCTTCAGTTGTCCAGTATGCTCAAAGCGGCTCAAGACGACAAAGGCAGGAAGATTCAGATGTTCTGAGTGCAAGTCAATTCTTGCAATCGACCAGCAGGGACAGGTTTTCTTGGGCTAACAGCTCGAAAAAGTAATCCTTCCCCTAGAACCAAAAAATAGCTTTAATCACCACCCGGATTAAACGGGTGGTTTTTTTTTATTAATAATCGTGTTATTCTAAAAATGATGAAAAAAACGCTTTCGCTGATTGGAATTTATTTTCTTGTGCTTATTTTCGGAACGATTTTATTCGCGACCATATTCATGCTCGGTTCCGACCTGACAACTGTTGTTTCAGGTCAGAATATCACTTTCTTTTCCGTTCCGTTTTTTATAACCGGAGTTCAGATGGCTTTTCCGCTCGTATCGATTTTTGCGGGACTGCTTTTGATTCTTTATCTAATCCGGCATCCAGGAAATCAGATTCTTTCGCTGATCACTTATGCGGCTCTCGGAATACTAACATGGGGTTTGTTCATTCCGATTGACCTGAGTGCGCTTGAAACTTCAGAAGTCTCCATAAAGGATTACCGAAAAAAAGTGACTTCGCCGGGTGTTTTCCGAAAAGAGGAGTCTGGCGTTTTCTTTTACACAAAGGTGGACGACAACGGATACGCTGACGGAGTTTTTATCGACATAAACGGATTCTCCTCTCAGGAAGGAAACATCGTCGCCTTTGAAAACCTCAAGACGAATAACGACAACGCTTTTCCTTACTCCGACATTCTCATAAAAGAATCCATCGAACCTCCGGAATTCGTAACATACCCGCTCGCAGTTTACAACGCATTGCTTACAGCCGCGTTGAACAGCTTCTCGAAGGGAATCGCCGAATGGCTGTGTTTCGCAACGATGGCTTTTGCGCTGCTCGCCGTCTATTCAATTCAATTTCTCAGCTCATGGAAGCTTACAAGCGCGCTTTCCGTAATCACGGGGGGTGCCGTAATAATCTTCATAAATTATTTTTACTACATCGATTTTTTCCCGAAAGCATTGAAAGATTTTTCTTCATATATATCAGGATTCATTCCTGCGACAAATCCGATTATTGCCTTCATAAACATCGTACTCGGCATTTTGCTCATCCTCTATGGCATCGTTATGGGCATCTACCGCACTAACGAGAAAAACATGCAGGAGGACTCATTATGAGAAAAACAGCTCTGATAACTTTTGCATACGCAGTTTTCACATTTGCAGTGTGCCTGACGGCTTCTTTCCTTATAAAAGAGATTCCTGTTCTGCTTCCAGGCGAAAGCACGAGCTATATTTTTTTCAGGGGACTTTTATATTTCTTTGATCTGGTTCCGGCTTTATGCGGATGCAGTTTTCTGATCGGCTGCACAATTCTGTACGGAAAGGACTCTCACAAAGCACAGATAAAATTTTCTCCGTTCATCATGGCGCATTTCAGAAAAACAATGATCGCCTCCATTCTGCTCGTCTTTATAATCACGGCTATCGGGGAAGTTTTTGCTCCGCTTTGTGAGCTGAGGCAAACGCGAGCTAAATTCAAGCCTGTAATCTTCAACGAGTACATGACTCTCGCCAATGAATATTACGAAAAAAAAGAAATGTCACTCGCATTTGAGTACGCGTACAATGCTCTTTTAATAAATCCTAAAGACAAAGAAGCCCAGACCATAAAAGAATTTTCCGAAGCGGCGATAACGTCCCCGAAAGCATATCCGGCCGAGATAGAGGAACCAAAAATCACCTATGTTCCAAAGCTTGAGACTCAGGGCGAAACCGTCACATCGTTGATTACAAAGGCAAAAGATGCGATGGAAAATGAAAAATGGTTTGATGCTCATTATTATTCTCACCTTGCGCTTGAAATCGGGAATTCCAAGGACATAAACATCGAGGAAGCGAAGCGCATCTGCAGCGAGGCATGGAACCGTCTTTTTGCGATTAAAATCTTTGCGGAATCTGACGATCAGCTTTTGTTCAGGAAAAAGCGTGAAGCTTATATGACGCTGATTGACGGAAGCAATATCGAGGCGTATTACCGTTTCCTTGAAATCTCCAAGACCTCGGAAAAAGCCGCAAGAGATTATGATGTCGTAAAATTCCTGGGAATTGCGGAAGAGCGCGTAAACCAGACCTATTTCTTCATCGATGAAGTTGAGAACCTGCGCCGCTTCGAAGCATACAGGGACGTCTATTTTACGATCACGCACGACGACGGAAGCAAAGACGTAGTTTACATCCGCGGAATCACACCTGTAAAAAATTCAGGCAGGATGATTCAATACCTAAGAAATTTCAATGTTCTAAAATTCTCAGCTGACGGAACTTTCATGAAGTCACTCTCAGTTCCGTATGCAAAAATGTATTATACGCCAGTCGAAAGTTTTGACCAGCAGGCAAAGGAAAGGTTCGGCATAAAAGATGATTTCAAACGGGTTCCGTTCATCATGCTAACAAGCCTTTCAAAGAACAACCGCGACAAAATCGTCTCCCCGATTTACGAATACAACGTAGATTTTGATGACAACAAGGAATACGACACGGAAAACTCTGTCGTGCTCGGAATTTCTCAGGCTGATTTCGATTTGATTTGCGATACGATGACAGGACTCAAACGAATAAGCTTTGTCACACCGATCAGGCTTCTTCCAAAAGTTCAGGATTACGGATATTCTCTCGAAGTCTACAGCTCTGAGTTCATGTATCGTATCACATACCCATTTTTGATGCTGATTTTCATGATTTTTATAGCTGACATAGCTTGGAATTACCGACTTATGGAAAATCAGATGTTCAAATTCAAATGGATTTTTATGATGCCGTTTTTAACGATGATTTTCTATTATTTGCTGGAGTGCATGATTTTCGTAATAAAATTCCTGAGCTACGTCCTGATTTCAACGACAGGAAATCTTGCGATTTTCTTTATGCTAGGAATCCTTATAATCGCCCTGATTTCTGTATCATACATATTCGTATCAAGAACTGCAAATTAACGGGTCAGAAAAGTCCGAGCAACGAAAGTGCATCGCATTCAAGAGTTACAAACTCTTGAATGCGGTTGCTCAGTCAAGCAAGTTGCGGTTACGTAGCAACTAGCAAAGTCCGACTGGACTTTTAAAATGCCTCAGTCTTCTATTTCGACGCGCTCGATTCTTGCACCAAGCGACTGGAGTTTTTCTACAAGATTCTCATATCCGCGCTCAATCTGATAGACATTGCTGATAGTGCTTTCGCCATGGGCAGCCAGAGCCGCGATTACCATGGCCATTCCTGCGCGCACATCCGGAGAAACGAGTTTATCACCATGAAGTGTGCTTGGACCGCTTACGACAGCGCGGTGAGGGTCGCAGAGAGTTATGCGCGCGCCCATCGAGATAAGCTTGTCGACAAAGAACATTCGGCTTTCGAACATTTTCTCAAAAATCAGCACAGTGCCCTCAACCTGAGTTGCAACGACCGTCATAATGGAAGTCAAATCCGGCGGGAAGCCAGGCCACGGAGAATCGTCAATTTTTGGAATCATGCCGCCGAGATCGGTGTTTACTTTCATTTCCTGACCGACGGCAACAGAAAGCTTGTCCCCGTCTATCGTCCAGCGAATTCCGAGCTTGCCGAACGCAACACGAAGAGGACGCATATCGCGAGGATTTATACCGGTAATGGTGACAGAACCTTTTGTAGCGGCGGCAAGTCCGATGTATGAGCCGATTTCCATGAAATCAGGACCGATTGAGAAATCAGTTCCGTGAAGTTTTTTTACGCCGTCAATCGTCAGGATGTTGCTTCCGATGCCGTTGATTTTTGCGCCCATCATGACGAGCATATTGCACAAATCCTGCACATGCGGCTCACTTGCGGCGTTCGTGATTATGGTCTTGCCCTCGGCGAGAACTGCCGCCATGATCGCATTCTCGGTTGCAGTTACAGAAGTCTCGTCAAGGAAGATGTCAGCTCCGACAAGCTTGTTCGCGGAGAAAGTAAACGGACCTTCCACAGCGATTCTTGCGCCCAATTCCTGCAATGCGAGGAAGTGGGTATCAACACGGCGACGACCGATAACGTCACCACCCGGAGGAGGGAGTATCGCTTTTCCAGTTCGAGCAAGAAGAGGACCTGCAAAAAGGATTGATGCCCTGATTTTTTTGCTCAGTTCAGCAGGAATGTCAGACGAACGGATTATGGCAGAATCAATCTTCCAGTCGTGCTCGCCTATTTTTTCTACGCCAGCACCCAGAGCCTGAAGAATCAGCAACATGACATTGGTATCTTCAATCTGGGGAATATTTCTCAAAATGACCGGTTCTTCGGTCAGCAGTGTTGCGGCAATGCAGGGAAGAGCCGCATTCTTGTTTCCGCTGGCAGCAATTGTCCCGCGAATCGGGATGCCGCCTTCAATTTTGTATTTATGCATTATCGTTTCCTAGTTATAGAGGCAGTTTCAAAAGTAACAGAGTTTTGAAACTTGTTCTATATTTTATATCGGCACAAATTTACGAGAACTTCCGCCGCTTTTTCCATTTGTTCGACAGACAACCATTCCGTGCGCGAATGATAATTGTGCCCGCCGGTAAAGATATTCGGTGTCGGTATGCCCATCTCCGTGAGCCTTGAGCCGTCCGTGCCGCCACGAATCGGAACAAGAACAGGATCGACCCCGGCTTCCTTGTACGCATTGACCAGATTTTCGATGATCTGAGGGTGGTCGCGAAAGCCTTCCTTCATGTTTTCATATTGCTTGGTGAACACAACCTCTGCCTTTCCGCCAAAAAGAAGGGCTGTTGTCTCTGCAAGATTCTGAACGACCTGCTTTCGCTTTTCCATGCCGTCCTTAGAAAAATCCCGGAGGAAGATTGTGACTTTCGAGCTTTCTATTCCGCCCTCAATTCCCATCGGAGCATAGAATCCCTGATAGCCGTCCGTAGTCTCAGGAGCCTCGTGGCGCGGAAGATTTGCCGTAAAGCTAGAAGCCATGGTTACGGCATTGACCAAAATGCCCCGCGCGGAACCCGTGTGCGTCGAGACTCCGGTAAAAATAACATCGGCCTTATACGCATTAAAACATTCCGTCTCCAGCTCGCCGATATGTCCGCCATCAACTGTATATGCACATTTTGAAGATATCAAGTCGAGCGGAACATTGTCCATTCCATGTCCGGTTTCCTCATCAGGAGAAAAAATCACTTCGATTTTTCCATGCTTAATCTCAGGGTGAGAGACGAGATGCGAAACCGCTGTCATTATGGCTGCGACTCCAGCCTTGTCATCCGCGCCCAAAAGCGTGGTTCCGTCGCTCGTAACAATTGTCTCATGATTTTTTGCCGAGAGAGCAAGGCATTCATCAGCATCCGGATCAAGGGTGTCTCCGGAAGCAAGCGTTATTTTTTCTCCGGAATAGTTTTCGTGAACCTGCGGCTTTACATCTTTGCCGCTGACTTCTTCCACCGTATCGATGTGGGCAAGGAGGCACAAACTTTCTGCCGATTCAAGCCCCCCGCTTGCCGGAAGGAAACCATAAGTGTAGCACTTGTCGGTAACGGTGATTCCTTCCATTCCAAGAATCTTCATTTCGTCTGATAAAATGTGTGCGAAATCAAACTGCCGGTCTGTGGATGGCTGAATGAGCGAATCAGCGCGCTCAGAATCAGATGTAGACCATATTTTTACGTAGCGAAGGAAACGCTCCAACGCCTGTTTTTTTTCTGTCAAATCCATGAAACTATAATACTATTTATATGAATAAAGTTCGAGTACTGTCAGATTTTGTCCCGAACAAAAAAATTCCCGCACTAAGGCGGGAAGTCAATTCATCAAACGACAAAACTTTGTCGCAAGGTCAACAATAAAAATGAAACATTTCAAAAGTCCAGAGGGACTTTGCTAGTTGCTACGCAAGCGCAACTTGCTCAAATTATTTACCTGTGTTCAAGAAGTCCGTCGTAAAGTTTCTGTCCGGAACCGGCTGATCAACACTGATGTTTACCATTTTCATAGCGGTCTCGTGTCCTGTCTGAACGTTTCTCATAACATTTTCCATAGGAATGTTATAAACTCGTCCGGCATTTCCAGGCATCTTTTTGATTGCTTTGATTTCGTTGACTTTCAAGAGCTTTCCTTTTTTGTCATACATCTCGATGTAAGTCGGAATCCAAGCATCTTTTGTTATATAAGAGATTCTGTACAAGTACTGGCTTGATTTAGGATCTTTCGGAGTTGATTTTACAACATACAGATCCTTGAAGTTTCCCTTATCCTCGCTCTCTTTGAGAAGCTCATGAGTGTCATCGCCAACTTTGCGGCTGCTCATATCATCATAAGAAAAATCAGTTCCTACAAAAGCCTTTGAACCATCAGATGCTGCGACTCGGCGTGTTGATTTAAGTGACGGAAGATAAATCCATTTATCATCGTCCTTTCCATCATTCTCTTTTGCGAGGAAGCGAGTATCCTTTACAGAAGCCGGTGACAAGAAAATCATTACGACATCAGAAAGTCCGTTTTTGCATCGTCCGTACTCACCGACGTTTCGAGTTTCCTCGACCTTTCCATTCTTTGAGAGAGTTACCTGAACAGCAGCCTTTGTAAAGTCCGGTTTCTGTCGGTCATAAACATGTGTCATGATTTCTGTTCCGTCTATTGCGAATGCAGATGCTCCCAAAACGAATGCTGCGGCTGCAGCTGCCAAAGTTTTAATTAATTTCATAGAAAAATCCTCCTAAAATTAGGCTTTATTGTTTTTCGGACTTCCCGCCACAGGAGAAGCCCCTTTTGTTTTTATCAAGTTTTATTTGTTCTCGCCTTTTGCTTCAGCAAGCTTTGCGTTGTAAGCGTCCTTCTGCTCTTTTGACCACATGAACTTAGGATCAAATGCATTGAGAAGACCTGGAATTATGGTCATGGCCAGAGCCGAGCTTGTGAACATTACGACAGCAACCAACGCGCCGATGTAGCGCAGGATTATGAACCTTGAGAAGAGAAGTACACAGAATCCGAGTCCTACAGCAATTGCATTTGTAAGGATTCCGCGTCCGCTCGTCTTGAACGTGCGTTTTGTAACTTCCTCAAGATCGTCCGTAGTCGCTCGCTGCGCACGGTAAGTCTCCATAAAGTGGATTGTATAGTCGATTCCGACACCAATTGCAACGGAAGCAATAATGCTCGTACAAAGGTCAAGGGCGATTCCAGCATAACCCATAACCATGAAGTTCAGCAGGATTGTGAGTCCGAGCGGAATTGCACCGATGATTCCTGCCCATCCCGATTTGAATGAAAGCGAGATGATAAGGAATACCATGAAGAGCGAGAGCAGAATACTGACAGTCTGGCTGTCAACAACCATTTCCGTCATCATGTATTCCATTTCGCCGTTGCCGGTTGCCTCGAGCTTGTATCCAGCAGGGAAGTGCTTTGCGGCATAAGCCTGAGCATCCGCAATGATTTTTTCAGTATCAGCAGTTGAATGCGTTCGGAGCTGAACCTGAGTTCGGATTGAGGTCGGCATGGTCATATTGTTTGCGAAACGCTGAATCTGTTCACTTGAAAGCAGGTACAGATACTGAGTTACGAGATCGCCAAGCTCCTCGCGGCTTGCTACAGGATATTTTGCGACATCATACGGAACTTCGTAATAGTCGATTCCATTGTAGTTAAGCTGCTTTGCAAGGGCGTTTACGATTCCCTCAACAGAAGCTTTGTTTCCGCCAGCAGCCGTGTATGCGTTGTGGAGTAAATCGAGCGCTTCCTGAACCGTCAGTGTTGAATTGAGTTTTTTAGCATAGCCGATGTTTGGATCAACATATCCGTCCGTTGTGTTTACAGAAAGAGAGTCGTCGAGCGTCGGTACATGCATTACCTGATTCATTCGCTTTATGAAAGTAGTGAATGAGACCATTTTTCCGATTCCATCGTGCTTTGCAAGGAGATATTCCTGCATTCCGTCAACAGCCTTGAGGATTTCAGGATTTGTAAGCATGTAATACTGCTTCGGAGCTTCCTCAGGGGCAGACTCAGCTGCAGAAGAATCATCCAATGCGAATCCAAAATCATCAGTCGCGCCAGATTCCGTTGACTGCGCAGCTTCCGAGAATCCAAAATCATCTTCCGATGTGTCGAAACTGAAATCGTCAGCTACAGCCTCAGCAACGGAAGTTCCTGCTCCAGTATCACCCTCAGAGAAATCAAAATCACTCGCGATCTCATCGGCAGGTGAATTAGTTTCTTCGACGACGGAATCTTCTTTTTCTTCGCCGCTGACAACCAGATAGAGCGTATTCGATCCGGCAAGATGCTCATCGACATACGAAATATCTTTTCGGAACTTGCTGTCCGGCGGGAAGTAATTTACCAAAGCTGTGTCTACGATAAGCATTTTGAATCCGACCAAAGCAACGATAATAACGATTGCTGTCGAAACTATGAGACGAGGTTTTGTTCCTGAGAAGAAATGATATATAGAATACAAAGTTGAGCTTGTGGCCTCTTCCGAAGATTTTCCGCCCTGTCTTTTGAGCTGCTGCTCCACGCGCATTCTGATTTTTGTGGAAAGTCTGTTCTTGTTTTTCCAGTGCTTTCCGACAGATTTGATCGGAGTAACGTAAAGCATGGCCGGAATGAAAGTCATGGAAAGAATCAGGGAGAACACAACGCCTGCAGCCGCAAAAACAGAGAATGATTTGAGAGGCATAATCGGACTTGTGACATTAGAAATGAAACCTGCCACAGTCGTGACTCCGGCAAGGATTACCGCAATCCAGACATCCTTAAGACCATATTCGATAGCCTGAGCATGCTTTTCTTTTGTAATCTCGCCTTCGATTTTATCAAGGCCGACATAGTAATGCGTAAGAACATGAATTCCATATGCGGAGCCACATGCCACAAGACAAACAGGAATAACACTTCCGATGATTGTGAATGTGATTTTAAGCATACACATGATTCCGACAGACCAGACCGTGCTCATCAAAACTGTAATCAAAGGAAGCAAAGTTCCGCTCCATGTGTGGAAAGAGAAATAGAGCGAAAGAAGAACGACCAAAGCTACAAACGGAATAAGAATCAGAAGATCCGAAATCATAAAGTTGTAACCGTCATCGCTGAGAACCGGGTCGCCGAAGTAGCGCACTTCGAGATCAGGATAATCTTTCGTTGCTTCCTCGCAGATTTTTTTAATCTGATGAAGCGCCTGCATCTGACGTCGCGAGTTGAGCATGTCGCCGTTCTCATCTTTTGGCTTGAGAGTAATCATGATTTGAGTTGTCTTTCCATCGTCCGTGATGATTACGCGGTTATACATTTCCTGCCAATCGATAAGACGCTGTCTGATCAAAGCCATATCTTCGGCACTTCCCGTGTAATCGTCGCCGCCAAGCATGTTCGAAGCTCTTAGACAACCATCCTCTCCCACGATAAAGTCCATGTTGGAAATAGAATCTATGCTTTCTACATAATCAACGCTAGAGCCACCGTCCGCTCCGCTGATCTGATCAGTAATATTCTGAACAACCTGAATGTATTCAGGAGTAATTATCGTATCTCCGCTTGTTTCGAGAGAAATTCCAAGCACCATCATGCTTCCGAATTCTTCCTCTGTCTTAAGCATTCGCTGATAAGATTCAGAACTCTGAGGCATATACATTCGAACAGTATTCTCAATGGCGATGCTTTTTAACTGCCATCCGAAGAATACCGTAAGCGCAATGCTGGCTATGATAATAAACCATGAGCCTTTCAGCATTTTCTTAATCATTTACTTCTCCTTATATTCCGCATAAGCGGCGTTGCATGGAGGCAACGGTTTAAATGTTTAATGGTTTAAGTAATTAAACTAATAAACCAAATATACAGACATAAAAAAAAAGTGTCAATCTTTTTTCAGAATCTTTTACAAGTACCAAAAAATCACTTTCAAAGTCATCTCTAAAAATTGAAGTTTTTAGAGATTTTCTTAATTTTATCACAAGGTGAAGTAAAATAAAGATTTATCTTGCAATAAAAAGTAAATAGGCTTACTATAGCTTTGTTCAAAGGATTAAACTGTTAAACTAATATACAAGGAGCCGTTTCAAAACCATCAGGATTTTTGGGATTTGCTCATCAGATCAGGAAAATTGAGAGGATATATATGATTAACGAGCAGAAAAAAACGGAGGCAAGAGAACTCTTTGAAAAATGCGCTCCGCTTTTTATTGCATTGGGAGATACGGTACGCCACAGACTCCTTCTGGAGATTGTCGATGCCGGCGCGGAAGGACTCAATGTTTCAGATTTGACAGCAACAACAAACCTTTCCCGCCCGGCAGTCTCGCATCATTTAAAAGTTCTTAAAGATGCAGGCTTCGTAAAACCCATAAAAAAAGGAACCCAGGTTTTTTATCGCATCGATGTAAAAGATAAAATCGGAATGATAAAAAACCTAGTCTCTTCAATAGAAGAAATCGTTAACGAAATCTGATCGCGCTATTTCTTTGCCTCTTTCAGGATTTCACGAACTTCGGCAGGAGATTTTGCGTTCAGAAGATTTTCACGGACTTCCGACTGCATCAAAATTCCGCTCACAGCTGACATTACGCGCATCTGCGGGCCGGAATTGGTTGCCGGAGAAGCAATCATTACAAAGATCTTTGAAGCTTCGCCGTCGAGTGAATTGTAATCGATTCCAGATTTTTTGATTCCGATGGCGAGACAAGTTTCTTTTACGGCGTCGGTGCGCGCATGAGGAATTGCGATGCCCTTTTCCAATCCTGTGCTCATGATTTTTTCACGATCCTTGATAGCGCACAAGAGCTTTTCTCCGTCAACAACATTTCCAGAATTCTTGAGAAGCTCAACCAGCTCCGAAAGGATCTCGTCCTTTGTGTTTCCCTTCAAATCGCAAGTGATTGTGTTTTCGCTGAGCACGCGGTACAAGCTGCTTGATATTCGGTTTTCCGGACAGGCAAAGCCGTACTGAAGGCTCGCAGTATTGTTGAGCGAATTAAGCGAGTTGAGGGATTTGTTGAGCCTGAGAACGACTTCATAAATCTCGCCCTTTACAAAGCCCATGTCGGCCTGGGCAGTCTCGATCACAAGTTCGGTTCCGTTTTCCTGAATTGATATGGCGGTATCACCCTTGCGAGCCTGGCTAAGACCATCCGTGATGTTCATCATCTGCACATAGAAGCCCTCGGCGCGAAGGTCGCGAACAAAAATATCAAGGACAAGATGCGTGATCTCCGTATCCTTAAAGTCCCAGATAAACTGCTGGCTCTCTGCTGAAGTCGTGTCTTTTTTAGTTCCCCTGCCCTTGATTTTTAGCGAGATGTTAAGAATCGGAGGAGCAACAAGCGTTGTTATAAGAGTCATGAGGATTACAACGCCAAAAAGTTTCTGCTCGATAATTCCTGCCGTGAGACCGATTCCTGCAATAATCAGGGCAACTTCGCCACGAGGAATCATTCCGGCACCGATCCTGAAACCGCCCTTTATATTGAATCCGAGAGAAAGCGCAGGGCCGCCGCATCCGATAAGCTTTGAGAGAATACAAGCCACTGTATAGATTCCGCCACAGATGAGCACGTCGCGGTTAAAAAGCTGAGTAACGTCCACGCTCATGCCGGTAACGGCAAAAAAGAGCGGAACAAAGAATTTATAAAGCCCGTGGATTCGCTCCTGAATAAGCGGCGCGATGTCAGTTCGAGAAAGAGCGAGGCCCGTCGTATATGCGCCGATGATCATCGCAAGCCCCTGCTTTTCGAAAATACCCGCAAGAACAAACGAAACTCCGAGCGCACAGATAGAAAAATCATAAGTTCCGCCAAAAAGACGCACAAATTTCGCAAGCGGCTTTGAGAAAATGATGAGAAGAGCCGTGGCAATCAGCCAGATCGCAATTGCCTTTACCGCAATAATTCCGATTGCAGAGCCGGAAATTGCCGATCCGCCGTTCGTAGCCGCAACAATACCCATGACGACCGCCAGCAGGACAATTCCGAGGACATCATCAAAGACGGCGGCAGCAAGAATCGTGACACCTTCAGGAGAATCCATCTTTTTTTTGTCAGAAAGAATTCGCGCAGTGATTCCTACCGAAGTCGCAGTCGACATGATGCCAAGAAAGAGACATCGGTTGTCCATAAATCCTGTGCAAGCCGGAACATTCGGAAGGATATTAATCAGGAACATCGCGCAGATATCGCCGAAGAGAAAAGAGATAACGACACCGCCGATACCGATAATGCCACCAGAGACAGAATACTTGAGGAACAGAGACAGATCAGTCTCAAGACCCGACGAGAAAAGAAGAATAATGGAAGCGATCTGAGAAATCGCATAAAGCTCCGGTGAAACTGCGAGGGAAGCAGAATTGAGCGGAAAAAGTCCGTTCGGGAAACCGAAGAAACCAAACTGGCCGAGCGCATAAGGGCCGATAATAATTCCGGCAATCAATTCACCTAAAACAGACGGAATTCCAAATCTGGCAGCAAGCTTTCCAAAAATTCGCACTGCAAAAATGATGACTGCCAACTGAAAAACAAGATTAGTAATAAGTTCTGTAATGTTCATCCTTAACTAACTCCCTAAATTCCCATGAGTATAACACTAAAGGAAAAACATTGTAATACCTTGCAGATTGTAATATTTGCTTGAAAACTATTGATTTCTTTGCATTTCCCAAGAATGAACAGCCTTAAGAAAGATGTCATCGCCACGCTTGAGAGACTCTGTAAAAATCGTATCCAGATCAGCGGTGAGAATCTGCCCGTCGGATGAGTCCTGAACTTTAAAACGAGTCTTGTTTCCAAGGAAAGATGAAGAAATTATCTTTCCGCGGACATCGAAGTTTTCTTTAGAGCCGAGAGCAAACCACTCAGGACGAATCATCAGCGAATCATTCAGGAAATTGGCTTTGCCGACAAAATCAGCCGTGAATTTGTTCAGAGGCTCAAAATAAAGCTGCCTCGGAGTTCCGCTCTGAAGAAGCCGCCCGTGATCCAGAACAGCGATATTCGTTGAAAGAGAAAGAGCCTCCTCCTGGTCGTGAGTAACATAAATCGTCGTGATTTTTAGCGATTCCTGGATTTCTTTAAGCTCCTCCCGGACCTTCGTTCGCAGCTTCGTATCCAAAGATGAAAGCGGCTCATCCATCAGGAGCAGTGCAGGCTCAAGCACAAGCGCACGGCCAAGGGCAACCCTCTGCTGCTGGCCGCCGGAAAGCTCGTGAGGAAACCTTGAGAGCAGACTTTTAATACCGAGAGCCTCCGAAGATTTTTCGACGAGAGATTTTGCTTCCTCCGCGGATTTTTTCTGAACCTTAAGGCCGTAAAAAAGATTCTGCTCAACCGTCATGTGAGGAAAGAGCGCATAATCCTGAAAAACCATGCCGATTTTACGCTTGTTCACATCAATTCCGCACTGATTCACGCCGTCAATCTTTATGGTGCCGGAATCCGGTTCGAGAAAGCCGGAAATGAGCCTTAGAAGAGTCGTCTTTCCGCATCCAGAAGGACCGAGCAGAGTCGTAAAACTGCCCTCCTCGACGCTGAGCGAAAAATCATTTATGGTCTTTTCTTTTCCGAACGAGAAATTTACATTTTCAAGCGAAAGTTTTGGCTGCATTTTTTCCTCCAGATCTTATAAAGCCGTAAATAAACTTTCCGGCACCAAGGATAGCAAAAGTTATGAGAGTAAGGGCAAGCGCGAGAGCCGCAGAATCTCCCCAGTCACCCTGTTCCGCAAGATTCAAAATCTTTACGGACGTGAGCGGCGTGTTAAATGAGACAAGAAAAATAACCGCGCTTACAGTTCCGACCCCGCGCACAAAATCATAAATAAACGAAGAGAAAACTCCCCCGGCAGAAATCGGCATTAAAATAGAAAAAAGCACGCGGAATTTTCCGGCGCCAAGCGACTGCGCGACCTCATCAAGGGAAATCTTTATCTGCGAGAAAACAGACGTTATGATGCGGTAAGAGAACGGAAGAAAAGCGACCGTCATTGCAATCACAATCAGCACATGGGAATTGCGAAATCCGATTTTAGAAGATGAGATGCTCAGGGCGAGACCAAAAAGAGAACCCGGGATGCTAGCAGGAATCTGGGCGCACACATCCATGTATTTTTTCAGCGGAAAAGAAGTTCGAAAAACAAAGAAAGCGGTTATACATGCGACAACCGTACTAATAATAGAAGAAATCAGCGCAAAACAGAGAGAATTCTTAAGCTCGACAAAAAATCCGCCGATTGCGCGAACATGCTCAAAAGTAAAAGCCGTGTTCACGCCCCAAATCTTCTGAAAAGTTCCGGCAACAATGGCAACAAACTGCACTATCACAGCCAGCGAGATGACAGAACAAAAAACAGTCAGGAAAATCTTTGTCGGAATGGAAGATTTTTTTCCGGGGAGAGGAGAATCCTTTCCGCCGATCGTAGCAAGCTTTTTCTCCTCTTTCTTCATGATGTGACTTTGCAGCAAAAAAAGCGCGACCGACGGCAACACGAGCACGATTCCGAGAACACAGCTTCGCCCCGCGTTCAGCCATCCCATGAGCTGCGTGTAAATTTCAACAGCCAGAACTTTAAAACGACCGGCAACGATCATCGGATTTCCGAAATCGCTGAGCACCGAGACAGCTATAAAAAGCAAAGCCGAAAAAACACCCGGCAGCGACAGCGGAAAAGTCACACTGAAAAAAATCTTCATGCGGCTGGCACCCATATTGCGCGCGGCCTGCTCAAAAGACGGCGGGATGGCGTTCAAAGTCTGCACGCACATGAGATAAGCAATCGGGAAAAAGCACAATACCTGAGCAATCAGAAGCCCCGCAAAACCATAAAGAGAGATGTTTAACCCCAGAAGAGTATGAGTGATAAAGCCCTGGCGACCGAACAGCAATATAAAAGAAAGCCCCCCGACAAAAGGCGGAGTCACAAGATGAACGACCGGAACCAGCGAGAAAAACCTCTTCCCCGGAATTTCAGCCTTGACCACGGCATAGGCAAAAAGATAACCGACTAGCACGGAAAGAACAGTCGAACACACGCACTCAAGAAGAGTATTGAGCATAGCCCTGTGCCAGACACTTTCCAGGAGCACGGACTTAAAATCCTCCGTCCCCGGAGTAAGAACAACGGAGACGAGAGGAAAGAGAATACAAACAGAATAAAATATGACCAGAAACAGCCAGATAACCTTGTTCTTCACGTTATGATTATCTTACCGTTTTTGTCCACTGAGATAGAACCGCATCCTTTTCTTCAGCAGCTTTTTTGACATCATAATCGATTAAGTCGATATCAGAAATCGCCACGCTTCCGCCGGCAGCAACCGCATCAGGATTTACAGGAATAGTGAAATCGATTGAGCTCATAAGTTCCTGAGCCTCTTTAGAAAGCATGAAATCAACAAATTTTTTTGCCGCGCCAAGATTTTTTGTATTCTTAAGAATCGCGATACAGTCAACATCACCGACAGATTTTGAAGGAGAAACCATGCTCACACCGAACCCCTCGGCATTATACTTCGCAAGGGCATGGAGATAAGATATGCCGAGCGCATACTCGCCAGTACCAATGAGCTTCGCAGGAGCACTTCCAGAATCAGGGAACTGACCGACATTTTTTGCGAGAGCCTCAAGATAAGACCATCCGTCATTCCAGCCGAGCCTCTGCAGCTGATTCTGAACAAAAAGATATGCGGTAGAAGAAGCGACAGGATTCGTCATTACAATCTCACCCTTAAAAGCTGGATCAGTCAGATCGTCCCACTCCTTAGGAACCGCCCTTCCAGGGAATTTTTCTTCGAATCGTTTCTTGTTCACACCGATTCCCAAAGTAAGCACACAAAAGCCCGTCCAAGTTCCATCGTCAGATTTCGCATATCCAGGAATGTTGTCCGCCAGCTTTGAGCGATACGATTCCAAAGCACCGGCGGCATTCGCCTGAATATGATAAGAAGAAGCACCGCCAAGAAGAATATCAGCCTGAGGATTATCCTTCTCCGCGATGACCCTGTTCACAAGCTCTCCGGTCGTCGCGCGCAGATATGATACAGGGATTCCAGTTTTCTGAGTGAACAAATCAGTAAGAGCCTTCGTTTCCTCATCATGAATGATCGAATAGATTTTTAATTCCTGCTTCGCAGCTTTACTGCAACCAGAAATCACCAACGCAGCCGGCAAAAGAGATGCCAAAAAAGCCGCCCTCAACATTTTTTTCATATAAAAGCCTCCGTTTTTACCTGTTTTTTTGTAATGCAGACAATGTACAAAGAATCTGAACTTTAAGATATGGTCATTTTGATAATAATTTAAAAGGCCAGATTAAAAAACAAGCGCAACCATTCCGAACTGCCGCCCTTGCGTTGCTCGGTAACCCTCGGTCGTCCGCTTCGCAGACGACTG
The DNA here is from genome assembly GCA_947170195.1 of uncultured Treponema sp. Lineage (GTDB taxonomy): Bacteria > Spirochaetota > Spirochaetia > Treponematales > Treponemataceae > Treponema_D. The sequence goes on from CAMVSS010000021.1 coordinate 16,545, forward strand.
GCTTCGCCACAACTCCACGGCGGAGCGTGTTTTTCTCAAGGCTTTAGTACTCAAAAAAGTCAGGGGAATCAGTTTGCAGGATTGGTGGCTTTCTCCGTTTCCAGCTCTTCCTTGAGAGCGAGCACCTGCTCGAGGGGGAGACCTGTTATTTGTGAAATTTGCTCTGGAGGAAGTCCTAACTTAATCGCATTCCGCGCGTTTTCGATGGCATTTGCATGTGCGCCCTCTGCTCGACCTTCCTCGAAGCCTGCGTCATGGTCATAGGCTCTCTGTCGTTCCCAGGTCATATACTGCATCCTCCATTGTGTGTTGTGCTTTGCATCGTTGACAAAACTTTCCAGGTTTGAAGTGAAAGTTCCTCGAGTTGTATTTGAAATCAGAAAATCGAAGAATTCCCTGATCTCACCGTCTCTCTTGATTTTAGCACAGTTTTTTGCAAAAAAGAAATGCTTGTATGCCCTGTCGTTCAGTTTTGTCCGCCCGTCTTCCGTGCAGATGTTCTCGAACGTGCAGACCGGAAGCCCGTTTTTGAAAATGTCCTCCATGCAGATGAAAATCACGAGAGAAGTCTTCATGTCCCTGTATTTCTGTCCCCGATTTAAGAGTGTCAACGTCCATGACTCCCTGATAATACCGTGACCGTTCCGGGAGATCCTTTGTATCCGTGCACTGAATCTCGATGTCGAAAATCCTGTCGCTGCCTTTGACGAAGACATCCAGCCTGATTCCGTGCGAGTCGTAGTCAATAAAGACGGACTCCTCGTTCGACATTTCAATCCTGTCGATTTTTATTCCGAGCAGGATTTCAATCAGATGCCTGCAAGCGTCAGGGTGGTGGCGCATGACTTTATAAAAGATAAAATTATTTGCCAGCGTGAGTGACTCCCATTTTTCTTCGGGTGTAAGTGTTTTCCGTGTCTCTACCATTTTTAATCTCCGTTTTGTGGTTTTACGGGGAAGTTTTTTCCCTGCTTATTTATTTGCAGAGAAAATCACTTTTCGGCAACTTTTCCGAAGGGGCGGGGGATTTTTTTTGAGTGAAGGCTGCCCCGCTATGTAGCCCCGGAGTTCGAGGCGCGTAGCGGCGAAGAATGAGCGTTAGCGAAGTGAAATCGAGCGCGACAACGAAAGCGCTCGCGGAACAGCGGCGAGGTCGGGATGGCTGGCTCGTATGAGATGCATGGATAGGGGGGGGGAGAGGAAACACGGAATTGCATTAATTTTCGCGAATTATGCTAACGGCGGTTTTGGCATTTGCGATGGTGCATCAGGGGGCAGAACCCGCCTACGCAGTATTTTCAGGCTTAGTAATTCAAACCTTTTACTTTTATTTCTAATTCATTAGCAAACCATAAGGCATCTAAACCTTCTTTGTCTTTTATTGAAATATCAGCATTATTTTCAATTAAGTATTCAGCCACGTCTACATGATTTTGCCCAAGGGCAATAATTAAAGGAGTATCATTCGTATTATTTAAAATATTGACATCAGCACCAAGGTTTAATAAATGTTTAACTGCTTCCAGATTCCCATTTCCAGAAGCTACGAACAATGCAGAATAACCTGATTCATCTTTTTCCTCAATATCAAAATCTTTATTGTTTATTAATTTTATAAATTCTATATTGTTGGAATATGCAATTAATGTAGTAATAGGAGGGGTCAAGCCTTTTACGCAGGCACCTTTCTCCATTAAATATTTTACAGCTTCAATATCTTCAAGGTAAACAAATGTAAATATTATATTATTCTTTCCAGACGGAGATATTCCATTTACATCAGCACCTTTTTCTATTAAAAAATCAGCGACTTCATAACTATGACCGAGAAGGGCAACTTCCAGTGCGTTATACTCCCAGGCACCTTCAAATCCATAATTGTACAGGACATAGTTCTTTCCGTACTCTTTGTAATATTGCTTTACTTTTTCTAAATTGCCGTCTCGTAATGCAATCGTATAACTTCGCTGCTCCTCCATACCCATCCATTTTTTGGGGAAGGTATTGCATGAATAAAACAGCAAAGTTAATGCCATCAATAAAATCCCAAAAAGTATTTTTTTCATTTTTCCTTCCTAAAAAAATAGATTATTTTTTCAACAAAATTATGCAGGTGTGCGCAAGTTTTATCTCGTCCACGCAACGGAAATTAGTTTCTATAAGTCATAATCATGGCACTAATTGTTCACTTGTGCTATAGTTTTGCTCATGGAAATAAGGCAGTATTTTAGATTTACTGGGCACGTTCAGGGCGTAGGATTCCGCAGCACGGCTCAGTCAAGCGCACGGGCTTTCGGACTTTCAGGCTGGGTAAGAAACTGTGCCAACGGTTCGGTAGAAATGGAAGCTCAAGGGCCTGAAGGAAAAATCGCCGCAATGCTGAAATCTCTCCGCGACAATCTTTTTATCTGCATAGACAAGACTGAATGCCACACAATCCCGCTTTTGACTGGCGAACAAGGATTCAGAATCAGGTTTTGATATCAAAGTTATTCGTAAAATCAAACATTCCATAAGGATAAGCACATGTTATTTTTCAAAAAGAAAACACCGAAAGAAAAAATTAATTTTGTTATAAACGGGGAGACAGTCACAAAAACCGTCAGGCCTCTTAAAACAGTCGAATTCAATGAAAAAGGCTGGGAAGTTTATTCAAAGAATGAAGACGGACTTGAAATCTGGAGCGAATACGACTCAGACGGAAATTTAACATCCCGCAAAGATTCAAAAGGAAAGTCGGAAATCCACGAGTATGATTCAAACGGAAATGAAATCCACATGAAGGATTCCGAAGATTACGAAGAGTTTTACGAGTATGATATTAGGGGCAACGTCGTTCACTATAAAAACTCGCTCCACCGAGACGAAAAAAATGAATATAATTATGACGACAACCTCATCAAAAAAATTGTGAATGACAAAGAAATCATCGTTTATGAATATGATTTTTTCGGCAACTTAAAACGCAGTGTTTCCTCAACTGGTGACGAATGGAACTATGAATGCAACAGAGACGGAAATATCTTAAAAGCTTCGCATAACAAAGAGTACTGCGAGTGGTACACTTATGATGAAAATGGAAATATGCTCAGCAGAGATTCATCAAACAGCATAAAATCTCAATATGAGTATGATTCAAAAAATCATATGATTCATTCGATCGACGAAAGCGGACATGAAGAATGGTTTACCTATGACGAGCAGGACAACAAAATTCACTTTAAGGACGGATTGGGACTTGAACAATGGTGGGACTACGATGAAAAAAACAACGTAATCCACACACGCTATGCCGACGGCGATGAAGAGTGGATTTTAAACACCTACTATGACGACGGCACCCTAAAATCCGCAAAAACCTACGTTCCGGCATAAAAAGCGCTGATAGAGAACGATTCCGAAGGTACGCCGTGCCAGAACATGCGCCACCATCACCACTGCCAGCGCTCAGCCCTCCGACAAATAAAAAAATCATGCGCAGCCATTTCTAACTGCCGCCCTTGCGCGAGCGCTTTCGTTGTCACGCTCGATTTCACTTCGCTTGAAAGACCTTCTTTCCGAAGTCCGTCTGCATAAGCGCACAGATAGTTGTGCGTGTCCATTTTGTTTTGGTTCATGTTTTTGCCTCCTTATAGCTGGTGGTTTATAAGCGCTTATGACTAAAGGATAACGAAAAATTTTGAGGAAAATTCTAGTAGTTTAGTGAGTCTAAAAATTTATACAGTTGAATGTAAAACTTGTAAGCAGAGATAAAAATATGGAAAGTAAATATCGTCTACGGCTGTCCAAACACCATGCTTTTTGACAAACTTGTTTTTGAAACAAACAGGTAAAAAAAATAAGGGCGTGCTAAAAAAACACGCCCCGCTGAACGAAATATCCGCCCT
>CAMVSS010000022.1 GCA_947170195.1 uncultured Treponema sp.
CTGCTCTGGACGATAAGTTCAAAGAGGAAGCCGCGAGAATCCGCGATTTCTTTAATTAGCTTTGTTTTCGGCTTTGTTGTTGTAGTAAGCGAGAATATCTTTCACTTCTTTTTGATTCAAAACCCGCGAAATCTTTAATTTTTCGTTGTCCGTCATTACTGTAAGCGGATTTCCAAGCTGATTTTTTTCGCCCAAAATCTTTACCAGTGGTGTGCGAGGATCGTTCGGATTGTTGTCCGCGACCTGAGCGATCTTTCCGTTTGAGAGATAGACGTATGCTCCGATCGGGAAGAGTGATATTGCGCTTACGAGGGCCTTGATTATTGTCTCGTCATACGGCTTGTCGTTGTTCCTGAGCATCTCGAGCATGGCTTCGTACGTGGTCTTTGCCTGCTTGTAGTGGCGTGGTGAAGAAATTGCCTCGTATGTGCACACTACGGAAATTATCTTTCCGTACAGCGAAATCTTGTCATTAGTCAGATGGCGTGGGTATCCCTTGCCGTTTCCGCGCTCGTGGTGGTCGAGGACTCCAAGCTGGATCGCGAGAGGGAAATTGTTTTCCTTGAGGATGTTGAATCCGAGGACTGTATGTGTCGAAAGAACTGCGCGCGCACCTTCGGAAAGCTGCCTGTCCGTGATGTAGAGCTGCGGCGGAAGTTTTATCTGGCCGATTTCGTGAATCAATGTCGCGACCGCAAGTTCCTCAATTTTGTCCTGAGGCATTTTTATCTGATATGCGATTGCGATTGCGATTATTGTCGATCGGACGCAGTGCTTTATTATGAAGTTTTTGTCGAGGACTGATTCGTTGTCCGGTGTTATGCGGAGAAGGAATTTTTTATTGTCACGCGCGAATGTGCTGAAACTCTTCATCGCGTCGAGCAGTCCCTGAAGCTTGAGTTCCTTGTGGGTTACGTATCGTGTGAAAACTTTGCTGGTGTAATCTTTAAGAGCCTCGTAGACTGTCTTTACGGTCTCCATCCTTTCGTCTTCTGGTTTTGCCGATATGCCTACGTTCGCCTCTTTTATTGTTTTTATGAACTTTGAATTGAGTTCTGATGAATTTCCTTCTATCAGTTCATCTACATCGACATCGACTGTCTCAAAACTTGCCGGAGCCGCATTTGTTTTCGGAGCTTCCAGCTTTTTTTCTTCTTCTTCGGTGAAAACTTCTTTAAAATTCCATTCTATGAGTGCTTTTTGAAGAGACTTCGAGAACGACAATTCTGGATCGAGGAGAACAAATGATTTGTCCAGAATGAGTCTGCTTGAGAATTTTCGTCCGTCTTCTATCTCTGTTACCTGAAAAGAATTCATAATATCTCCATTCAACTTTATCGGCATGTTTTTTAAAAATGAACAGTCAATTATAGAAAAAAAAGTGTGGAAAAATTAATAGGCACTGTTTAAGGGCAAAAAAAAAGACAAAAAACCTTACACGTTTTTTGTCTAATTTATCATGGAGTGCGGTTGTCTTTCATTTTTGCATTCACAGTTACAAAACTGAAATAACATCACAACGCAGGGTGTCTGGATGTTGTGCCGTTAAAAAAAACAGGCACATCCTGCATTGCGCTGCACGTTTAAATTATCGGCTTAAGAAGGGAAATCTTTAGCGGGAAAATAAATTTTTTTGATAATTTCTTATGCTTTTTATCAGCTGGGCATAAATTATCTTTGACCGCTGGAATGTCGCGGTGAGGGAGTCTGGGCTGAAAACTGTCTCGTCGAAGATTTTGTTGAGCTGCTGTTCGGTCGGGAAAACGAGTGCCGCTATGTCCTTGAACTGCGAGCGGAGAATTTGTCCGTCAATTTTGTCCAGCTCGGAAATGGTTTCCATCGGATTTTTGTTTTTGTCCGCAATCGCTTTTTCCGCGGTTTGAAGACCTTTTTTGGCAGTCTGATAGAGAGTTTCAAATCCGTTCTCGAGGTCTGATATAAGTTCCTCGAGGCTTGGTTTATGCTGATTTTTATTTTTTGAGATTTCTTCGCTTTTTTTGAAGAATGATTCTTTTGCTTCGAGCGCGAGGGGCCTTTCCAGAAGGGATTGCAAATCTGTCACCTGAAAGCCAGGAATCTTAAGTGATTTTGGGGAGAGCGAGTAGGTCCTGATGCTTGACGAAAATTCCGCCTGCCTGCTCTCGAACCACCATGCGAACATTTTCATCTTGTTGTCGGTCAGGATTTTTCCTCCGTCGTAGTCAGACGACCACTCCATGTTCGCGCCGAAAAGAGACGCGCAGCCTGATTTTTCTGCCGGGTTGAGCCGGTTTGATGATGTGTGCACTTTTTCCTCAAAGGTCGAGCCTTTTATGTGCGTATGAAACTCAGGATAGCCGAGATCCAGCCCGGAGAAGATTATTTCCTTTGCGCCGATCAGCCTTGCGAATTCCCACGCCGTCGTTGATACGGAGCCGCCGGCTTTTAGCTCTCCTTTCTGTTCCGTGCGCGACTCTATGTATTTTCCGAGCGGAAACAGCGATGAGCACAGCACGGTTTTTCGGCATGGAAAGCGGTAGACCGGTGGGTAAGCCGCTGATTCCGTTATCAGAACGCTTGATGGAGCTTTTAGCCCTGCTATATGGCGGTAGGCATAGTACTGGGGGTCTGTGAGGATCACAAAGTCCGGCTCGACGCCGCTTGCTAGGCAGTGCCTGAGGGCTGTGTCCACGGCGATGAGCACTCCGCGGTCTTTTGCTTCTTTTAGGTGAGGCAGAATTTGTTGCAGGGTCGGTCCTGCGGCGAGTATTATCGCAGGTACGTCCGGCGGAAGATTGTTTTCGTAGATGTTCACTCCGTCGAGAAGCGCAAAATCCCTGAGATTCCGGCATGAGTTCCTGAGCCAGAGATTGGAGAATTTCTCGAGCGTAAATCTGTTTATCTTGTTCTTCTGCCTGTTGCGTTCTACAAGAGCGCGGATAGTAGAATAATATGAAAGCGCGTGCGCCGACTGGGACGGTGTTTCCGATATGGTGCAGTGCTCGCTTCCTCCGCATTGCTCTATCAGCTGTATTATTGCTTCGCTTCCAATCTGAAGCGCGATGACGAGCTGTTTGTGCGAAAAAACGGGTGTCCAATCCGTGACAGACAGGGCTGTAAAAAAATACCTGGGGTCATTCTCGATTATAATCAGCGTGTCCGATGGAAACTTTTTTGCGTAAGCGTTTGCTGTGTAGCCAAGTCCGCAGCTGAAAAACACGCATATATCTTTCTTTTCCTGCTTGATTGCGTCCGCTGCCTGCTCGGCTTCCCTCAGCGGATTGTAGAGGGAGTGGAGGAGCTTGCCGTTTTCTTTTGCCGTTGGAACATTCTGCCTTGACGGGAGAATTTCCAGCGGAGCTTTCAGTTCGTCGGGAATGTCCTCAAGGAAGGATTTTTCTTCCGTGAGGCGGTAGTTTTTTGCGAGAATCGGAAATCTTTCGATGAAAAGCGTTATGTTTTTATTCCAGATAGAGTTCAATTTCCATATTCTCCGATAGAGGGCTTCCCGCTTCCGGTTTCTGGTTCGTTACCCAGCCGTCGCCGTTTATTTTTACATGTATGTCTCGGCGCTCAAGAAGCGGAAGGAGCTGGCGTTTTGACATTCCCGTAAAATCAGGGACGGTGTCGGTCAGCGAGATAGGCGCAGTGCCCGAAATTGAGATTTGACCAGGGTGCGCAAGGCTTGATGCGCCGCCGCGGCTCATTCCGAGGTGGTCGATTATTACGTCAGCTGCCTGCGCGATTACCGGAGCTACGATTCTTCCGGCATAGGTTTCGCCCTGAGCCTTTTCGATTACGATGTAGAGGATGATTTCAGGATCTTCTACCGGGAAAACGGCTATACAGTTGGAGATGAAGTCCGTCTTGCTGTATCCTCCGTTTTCGTGGTCAGCCATCTGCGCGGTTCCTGTCTTTACACCGATCGAGACGTCTCCGAGGGATGCCTTGTGACCTGTTCCGCTCTGGGCTACTGTTTCCATGCAGCTCAAGAGATAGTTTGCTGTCGTCGTCTTGAAAACCCTGTCCTTGTAGGTCGGAACGTGAACATATTCCTCCTGACCTGCTGAGTTCGTGATTTTGCTTATGAATGTCAGCTGGAGCGGGATTCCTCCGTTCGCTATGGCTGTTGCCGCCTGCACCATCTGGAGCGCGCTAACAGTTATTTCCTGTCCGATCGCAATGGTCGGCTTTGATCGTGCTGACCAAAACCTGTCGTTTGTATTTCGAACAAGTCCCGGAGTCTCTCCAGGAAGCTCTGTTCCCGGCCTGCTTCCGAATCCGAGCGCTTTGAGCTTCGCGAGGAATTCCTCAGATTCGATTTTTTCGCTCATCTGTGCGAGCGCATCGTTGCATGAATATTTGAGAGCTTCGCGGGCAGTCTGCCATCCGTGGTGGTCGAGACAGGTTATCCTGATTCTTTCGCCGGAAGAAGTCTGTTTTTCGTAAATTCCGTCGCACATGAAAATATCGTTCTGGCTGATTGCGCCTGTATCCAAAAAGGTCGCGACCGAGAAAATCTTGAAGACTGAACCCGGCTCATAGCTGTCGGATGCCGGCCTGTCCTTCATTTCGTCAGGAGTTGCCTTCGTGTATTCATTCAAATTCATGGACGGAAGGCTTGTGTATGAGAGCACTTCTCCGGTTTTTGCTTCTGCTGCGATCATCATTATGCTGGCAGCCTGCGTTGTTTCCATGGCATCGTGCGCGATTTTTTCGAGATTGGACTGAAGGTTGGCGTCGATTGTCAGGTAGATATTCTTTCCTTGTACGGGTTCCTCGCCGCTCTTCTGCTCTGGTGAGAGAGTTTTTTCCATTGAATATTCGATTCCGGCAAGACCTTTACCGTCTGAACCCATGAATCCGATGAGCTGGGATGCGAGGTCGTTCTCAGGATAGACGCGTCCCGGAATCTTGTCGAATCTTACCGCGGATAAAAGCGCGTTCCTGCTCATAAGTTTTTTCAGCTCGTCGTAAGTTGACTGGTCGAGCTTTTTCTTGATGTAGACAAAACTTGCCCGAGAATTTTTTTCGATTATGGAGATTATTTCGTTCTCGCTCATTCCGATGATAGGAGCTACGAGATGCGCGAAATTCTCCTTGTTTTTGATTGATGCCGGAGTTACTCCGAAGTGATAGAAAGTTGTCGGTACGGCAAGGGCTTTTCCGTTCCTGTCCAGGATTGAGCCGCGCTGGATTTCTGTGTTTTCAGAGACTGTTACTGGCGGCTCCGTGCATGCAAAAATTCCGTATTTTACGATGATATATAGAGAAAATGCCGCCGCCACTGATACGAGAAACCACAGCGGACCTTTTTTTATGAATCCGTTCATTTGCATAAAACTTTCCCAAGAATGTTGCGGACGGAGACAAAACCGTAAGTTCGAGAATCGACAGACTCGTCATAGTTGTCGCCGATCGCAAGAACAAAGCCTTCCGGAACAGAGCCGGAGTTTTTTAGATTTTCGTACTGATGTTCGGTCAGTTTGATTTGTTTTCCACCCGTCTTAAGATTATATACGTTATCAGCTGAATATTCCAGCAAATCTCCTGCCACTGCGACACACCGTTTGACGACTATTTTGTCGTTGTACAGGTAGATGATTATGTCACCCCTCTGAGGTGTCTTCCATTGTACGAGCAGCTTGTCACCGTATGGCTTTACGAGGCCGTACGAGAGCTTGCTGATAAAAATCCTGTCACCGTCGTTTATCGCGGGCTGCATCGACCTGCCCGAAACAGTCAGAATTTCAAACACGAAAAGCTTTAGAATCAGCCCGATAAAAAGTCCGATGCAGACAATCAGAAAAAATCCCTGGTTTTTCAGAGGTTCTCGTTTCTTTGGTTCTGTTTCTTCGACTGTCATAAAATTTTTTCTTCCCCTTTCCGTTTTCAAACTATCGTTAACATCTTACTTATTTTTTCCGATAAAAGATATATGGAAATCATCAGCTTTGTAGGCAGTTCATCTGCGGTAAGAAAATCAACAGGCTTTAATCTGCATTTCTCCACGATGCGGTTCAAATCGGCTAGGAGACTCCCTGTGTCCGGAAAATCTATTCAGGGAACACGGAGCATGCCGAGAAAAGAAAAAATCCGCTCGGTGTCTGTAGGCGAAAAAAAATCCCTGGTCGAGATACTCTCTTTCGCCCTGATATTGCTTGCCGTTCCTCTCGCAGTCTTTAAAATCGCACCGGAATTCGACGGCACTTTCTCTCAGGTCAGGTTCAACGATTCTGCTGTTTCCGAGCTGGATTTTCTGAATACCGCGCTTGCAAAATTCGCGATGGAAGATGTCCTTTCAGAAGTTGACGAAAACGGAAACGTTCTTTCTTCCGACGGAGCTGTGATTCCTCATGCCAACTTTGTCCAGACTGTCAGTTTCCAAAACTATAAGGTTCAGCCGGGAGATTCCATCAGCACTATCTCAAGAAAATTCGCACTGTCAAACATCTCCACGCTGATCGCGGTGAACAATATCGAAAATGTGCGTTCGCTCCGTGCGGGGCAGACTTTGAGGATTCCTTCGATGGACGGACTTGTTTATAAAGTTCAGAACGGTGATTCTCTTAACGCCCTGTCCGTAAAGTTCCAGGTCAGCGTCGAGGAGATTCTTGATGCCAACGACCTCTCAAGCGAGGTTCTTTCAAAGGGCATGGAGCTTTTTATTCCTGGAGCCAAGATGAGCTCAAGCGAGTTGAAAAAAGCGATGGGCGAGCTTTTTGTGTATCCGATTACGGCTGCATGGAGGCTTACGTCACGTTTCGGTCCGAGAAAAGATCCGTTCACAGGGGTCGCATCAAACCACACCGGAGTCGACATGGCATGTCCGCAGGGAACTCCGATACGCGCCGCGATGAGCGGAAAGGTTGTTTACGTCGGGTGGTCAAATATTTTCGGAAATTATGTTATAATAAATCATGGAAACGGATACCAGAGCCTTTACGGGCACATGCTCAAGCCGCTGGTAAAAAATGGCCAGAGCGTTGATCAGTCAACGAGAATCGGGCTTGTCGGTTCCACTGGATATTCAACCGGTCCGCATCTTCATTTTACCGTTTACAAAAACGGAAAACTTGTAGATCCGCTGACCCTTTTGAAGAAATAAAAGCCATCTGAGGAATCATTATGGATTTTATAAGTTTCTGTTCATGCGGAAAGCCTATTGATGAGACTTTCATTTACTGCCCTTGGTGCGGTGTCCGCGTCAAAGAAGTTGATGACAAAGATGTGCTGGAGAATGTCTTCAAGCAGCTGGAAGCAAAACAGTCGAACGACAGACTGAGCCGGGTAAAACGAATCGAAAATAAAATCGCTGAAATCGAGGAAGCCCTCCGGGAGTTTTCCAAGGATTCCGTCCACAAAAAATAGAATAAGAATGAAAAAGATTTTTTTTGCGCTCTGCATGTTTTTTTGCATGATTTTCTCCGCCGTATCTGAGATTTCTTTTGAGAATCCTCAGATAAACAGCGATGGAAAAATTCTCTTCGCCGTAAAACACGATCTCGTCGGAACCCAATCATACCGCACTTTGTTCATGACGGATGCCGCAAAAACTAAGAATGTAAGCGTGCTGACCTGTTTCCCGGAAAAAATGGAGATCCTTGCCGGAGGAAAAATCCTTCAGGTAAGAAACCGCTATGGAAGTGCCAGATACTCATTCGAGGACGCAAGCCTTTCATGGATCTCTCAGTTCAAGGTGTTCCCTTCCGATGCGAAGTGCCTTGAGCAGCAGAGCGTCAGCAGCGACGGAAAATGGATCGCATATCTGAAAAAAACTGGAACTGTCAGAAGCAGCCTCGTTCTCAGAAATGCCCTGACGTCGGAAGAAAAGGTCTTGGATTCTGACGCTGAATTCAGCTATGAGGGCGTTCCTGCAAAATGGTCTCCGGACGGAAAGATTCTGATTTATGAGAAGGGCGGAGCTATTTATTTCTGTGAGCCGACCGCGCTTTTTAAGGGCACGGAGGTCGCGGATGAATTCCGCAAAATTGGAAATGGCTGCCTGAATTGTGTCGCATGGCCGAACGTAAAGAATATCATCTATATAAATGGCGGAGTTATTTACAAAATCAGCACGAACGAGCTTTACACGAGGGGAATTTATTCTTCTGTCGTCGGCTCTGGTGCTGTAATCGGAAGACTCCCGCTTGGTTTTGACGACCGCAAAGACAGATTCTGGGTAAATTCCGATATCTCAAGAATCGTTACTGTCAAAGCCGATTCGATCGTTTCAAGCTACAAGATCAACGGACTGATGAATTCCAACGCGGAAAGCGTTTACTCAAAGCCGTTTTCTAACGATGCCGGAACTTCCGTGGACTACCGCGTGTTCTGGACTTCAGATTACAATCAGATTCTCTGGGTCAAGCTTGTCGGAAACAACGGCGAAAAGCGAGCCGGAATTTTCAGATTCTCGGACAGGCTTGAGCTGCTTAAAATCGTCGAGAACCCTGGCGAGCCTGCCCTGTCGCCGGACGGAAAAAAACTTGCTTTCACTCAGAATGGCTCGCTCTTCATCTACGAAATGGACACATGGACTGAGTGCGTGCACATCAGCGATGAGAATATAATTTCCTACGCATGGAACGGTCCGAACTCAATAATCACCGGCGGAGACTCCTTCGTTCGTGCACTCGGGGTTTTCTCTTCAAAGAAGATTTCTGGCGGCGGAAAAATCCTCTTCCTTTCTTCCGCAAAATCTGCATACTGGCTTGATTCTGAGACTGTGTGCGCTTTGAGCGCTGGAAAGACACCTTCCTTCTATATATATGATAAATATAAGAATTCCTGGCGCGAGTCTGTGACCGGCGAGAGGGAATTCCTTACATCTGTTCAGAACGGAAAATACCGCGTCTTCGTCGGAAACACAGGAAATCCGGTCTACAACAATACTGTCTATGTCCGTTCCCTGCTCGGCAAAGGCTTTACGAAAGCAGTCTTTGATGAAACAGTTCGGACTGATGTTTCGCTCAAGCGCGTCGCCCTTGTTTTTGATGCGGCCGACAATGCTGAGGGTGTAAGTTCCGTCCTCTCTGTTCTTTCTGACTACGGAATCAGGGCAACTTTTTTCCTGAATGGTGAATTTATCCGTCGCTATCCAAAGGAAACGAATCAGATTGCGAAGAGCGGTCATGACTGCGGCTCGATGTATTTTGCCGTCACGGATTTGACCGAGAAGAAATTCGTGTACGATGAAGAATTTATCAGAAGGGGACTTGCCCGAAACGAGGATGAATTCTTCGATGTGACCGGCTGCGAGCTTTCTCCGGTCTGGCATGCTCCTTTCTATAAATCAAACGAAAAAATCAGGAAGGCCGGCGAGGCGAGCGGTTATCGCTATATCGAGGCGGGAAGACTTGCGTTTGATACATTCACGCTGGAGCAGGCAGCCTCTGGAAAACAGTGGTATCTTGATGCGCGCGATATCGTTGCGGTTTTTGCCGAGAACGCCGAGGACGGAATGGTGATTCCTGTAAACCTTGGAATTTCCGGCGGAACGCGCACTGACTACCTCTACGAAAAACTCAGCCTGCTGATAGGTTCTCTTCTTGACGCCGGCTGCCAGTTTGTTTTGGCTCAGAATTTGAAATAAGGGAACTTCGAAAAACTCGCCTGTTTTTCGAAGTTCCCATGATCAGCCCTTCTTAAAAATATTTTAAGATTCGGAAAAATCCAATTTGATTCTTTCTTGTTTTATTTCCGTTATTATTAAAATTTCTGACAGAACTAAAACCTTTTGATTTGTTATCATACAAATTAGAGGTTTTGTATGGAAAATCAGATTAAAAAAGTTTTCGGAAGTTTTTTCGGAATTTTGTTTGCATTTGTGGCAGTGTCATCTGCTGCGGCTCAGGCTCGAAAAGTCGAAGTCTGGGATTTCGGTGGAGTTGCCCAGGCGGGTGCTGTCAATCACATTTCAATACAGGATCTTGAGGGACTTTCAGAACTTGGCGATGACGGAAAGTTCAAGGGCGCTGAAATCGTGTTCGGCGATCTGACCCTCAAAACAAGCAATAATGACCGTTCCTTCAATCAGGGAAAGAAAAACTACGGCGACGTAGCATACACTATACACACTTTTGACGACGGATATTCTTCTGACGGCCTTTACTACTGCAACGGAAAGGGCGGTGAGGGATCCCGCTACCTTCTTCTCAGAAATGTAAAAGCTGGCGATGTCGTCACATTCTACGGACTGATTTCAAATTCCGGCGAGGAAAAAGTTCACTTCGCTTCTGTTGATGCTTCCGGCGCTCTTGACGGAAAGCAGAACGATGTCGCTTCCATAACTCCGACTCCGACCCGCTATTCATACATTGCGGTTGCGAGCGGAACATACAAAGTTTTCACGGAAGCCAATGTCGGAAAGCCTTGCTACTATCGAATAAAGCGCGTTCCTGCCGTAGAGGTTTCCGGAACGCTCGCATCTCTTCCTGCTGGCAAAGCCGGCCTGAAATTTGTTGTTCAGGAGACAAAGCAGGAGATTGCCGCCTCTATAAACGGAAAATCATATTCCGCAGGACTCCCTGCCGGATTCAGCTTTACTGCCGTTCTTTCAGGAATCAAGGGATACGGAATCAGCTCAAGCACAAAATCATTCTCCGTTGATTCTTCATCTCCTTCGCTCAAAAAAGACCTTGCCGTCGTTGAGCAGAAAGTTTACGTGGCTTCGGGAAATCTTACCGGAATCGATCCTTCATACAAGATGCAGAAAAAAGCCAAGGTCGTGTTCAATCCTCCGGCCGGAACTGCTTATCTTCCTGTAGAGAGCGATGTCCTCGCTTCTTCTGGAGCTTATTCTTTCAAGGCCGAGCTTGAGCCGTCCGTAAGTTACAAAGTTTCATTGAAAGACCTCAACGATTACGAGGTAAAAGGCGATGTTTATTTTGAGGGCTCTTCAGCATTCACCAAGGATATCGCCCTTGCGGCAAAAAAAGTGTACGACGTGAGCGGATCTTTCTTCGGTGAGATTTCTGTTCTGCCTTCCGCAATTTCTTTCAAGAACGTTGAGGACGGATTTATCTATTCCGGAGAAATCTCAGGAAAATCTTATTCGGCAAAACTCCGCGATGGTTCTTATGAGGTTATCTGCGAGACAGCAAATGCAAAAACTTCAAACCACGTTACAGTCGCCGGAAAAAAAGTGCAGAAAGACATCAAGATGAACTCTTCTTCTGCCGTTGCTGCAGAAACTCTTCCTCTCAAAAAAGATATCTATGTCGGCGGAAAGAAACCTGACTATGCGACCGTAAAAGAAGCTCTCGCCGCAGCCGCACTGATGAATCCTTCTTCAGAAAAAGACCGAATCACGATTCATATAGCTCCTGGCGTATACCGCGCCCAGCTTATCATCGAAACACCATACATAACGCTCAAAAATGACACGCCTGAACAGGAAGTAAAGCTTACCTGGTACTACGGAATCGGATACAACTACTACAGCGCGGATTCGTCCGGATACTGGAACGAAGACCTCGCATACGACAAATTTACGAAGCGTGGAGTCGCAAAATGGGGTGTCGCGACTTATGTAAAGAGCGGTGCCGTTGCCTTCCGCGCCGAGGGAATCGTTTTCGAGACTTCTTTCAATAAATATGTTACTGACGAGGAGATTGAGGACGGAGTTGAGCCGGATGGATCTATCGCTTTCGTTCGCAAAATCAATTCCGATGTCCGCTCGAAGGTAGCGACGGAACGCTCTGCGGCTCTTTGCGTCGAGGCTGATAATGCAGAATTCTACAAGTGCAGTTTTATCGGTTCCCAGGACACGCTCTATACTTCGGGAAACGTAAAGCAGTATTTCAGAAACTGTTACGTCGAGGGAAACACGGATTTTATCTTCGGAAGCGGAGACGTTGTTTTCGAGAACTGCGAGATTAATTTCTGCGGTTACACCGACATGAAAGTCTGCGGCTACTATACCGCCGCAAGAACCGAGAAAAACACAAAGGGATATCTCTTCTATAATTGTCTTGCATCCTCCGACACAAGCGTAAAACAGCTTCCGGGCTACTTTGGCCGACCGTGGGGAGCTGATGCGGCTGTGGTCTGGGTAAACACAATCTTCGGAATCGAAAACGTGATCGCTCCAGACGGATGGGCTGCCATGAGCGGAAATATGCCGGAAAAGGCACGCTTTAAGGAAATCAATTCCCTCTGGGATTCAAAGTCTCCTGACCTTTCTTCAAGAATCAAGGGAACAACCGCAAGCTTCTCGGATTCTTACACGCCAAAAGCATATTTCGGAGACTGGACTCCGGCATATTACAGCGAGCCAAAATCAGAGAGCCTTAAGCTCAAAAAGGCAAGTTTTACTACTGATGATGACATAAATACGCCGTATCCGGGACACACGGTTACAGTTCACTACAGTCTCGGTGCTGCTGACTCAGACGATATGTCTCTCATACAGTGGTACAGCACAAAGGGCGGAAAAAAGACTCTCGTAAAACAGAGCGCGGGCTATGCCGACAAAACTTATCTTCTCCAGAAATCAGATTCCGGGGCGACAATCACTTGCGTTGTTACTCCTATGCTCCGCGACGGAAAACCTCAGAAAAGCGTTACCGCAAAACTTGACGCTGTGGTAAAAGAAGGCTGTTCGGTTCCTGCCCGATCAGCTTTGATAAAGCCGCGCACAGAAGGCGCTGTGAACGTCTTCCTCGCATCCGACTCGACCTGCAAGGATTATTCTGCCAACGGAATGTGGAGCGCGGGTCAGACCAGAAACGAAGGCTCATGGGGAGAATTCCTACAGTGCTGGTTCAACGGTGCGGTGAGCGTACAGAACTATGCGAACGGCGGACGCTCGTCAAGGAACTTCATCAACGAAGGTTCCCTCGAAAAAATCGCCCAGAACATCAAGAAGGGAGACTATCTCTTTATTCAGTTCGGACACAACGATTGTTCCAACGGAGCCGGCTACCTTGAGGACCGCTACGTTCCGCTCGGCACACCGGACAAGAAAGGAATTTATCCTGTTACGGCAGGAAAAAAAGTTCCGACTCCTGCAAGCTATTCATCAAAGTACGGCCCGCAGTTTTATTCGTATGATTGCGGCGGAACTTACAAATGGTATCTGAAGCAGTATATCGACGTGGCTAAAAATGCCGGTGCGATTCCTGTGCTCATAACTCCTGTATCACGGCTCTACTTTGGAAGCGACGGAAAAATCAGCCCGCACCACGATTCAAAGGATAAGAGCACAAAAACTCAGACGACAAGCAACAACGCTTATGTTGAGGCTGTCAGACAGCTCGCCAAAGAGGAAAAAGTCATCCTTTTGGACGGATTTGAATTTACGAAAGCGCTTTACGAAAAAGCTTTTGCCGACAAGAAAAACAAGTCGGAGGCAGAGGTTTTGATGAATGAGGGCGAGAGCACGCACAACAACAAGCTCGGCGGATTCATCCTTGCCGGGGAATTTGCGAAAGTAATAAAGGCAAAGATTCCTGCGCTTGCTAAGAGCCTTGTTCATCCAAAAAAGGCAATCGGTGAAAATTCTGACGGAAGCCTGATGTTTACAGTTGATTCAAACGGTGTTTTCAGTTGTAATGATAGTTATTGGACGAACTATGAGCAGAAAGTTATGGATTCGTTCGGAAAATAAAATATGAGAATATTTTTCCTTGTGCTTTTACTTGCTGCCGCATCTCTTCTTGAGGGCAGCGTAGTAAAAATCAAAAAAAACAGGCGTATCCCTTCGGTGTCTCTGTGCAGAGTGTTCAGAAGCCTTGTGGCTTGCGTTATCTCAAACATCTTCATCGTTTTTTCTTTTTCAAAAATGATGGCGATGCTTTCGTTTACCGCATTCTTTATCTCCCTGCAAATAGGCGCTTTCATGCTCCTTTTCTACAGCATCGACCTGGCGAAACTGTCGATCAACAAAAAGAAAGTCGCGCTGTTCTTTGTGTCGCTGATAATAATCGACGGATTTTCTTTCGGCATGAATCTCTTTACGCACCATTATTTTTCAGTCTACGAGACTTCCTTCTTCGGGACTTCGTTCTATCACTTTACAGGGACGCGATGGTACGTGATTCACCTGTGCCAGGTTTACTCGATGCTGCTATTCTGTTCCGGGTGCCTGCTCCGCAGCGCCATAAAATCACCTTCACCCTATAAAGATCCATACATAGTTTCGATTTTTATAATCATCATGGTTCTGCTTCTGAATGTTTTTTCCAAACTGATTCATGCACCGCTAGACTTTTCTATATATCTTTACGGACTGTTTGCTTTTCCCTTCTATTATCTTCCATACGTCAGAACCCCAAAAAAACTTATCGAAAAATCATT
This sequence comes from uncultured Treponema sp., assembly GCA_947170195.1. Classification (GTDB taxonomy): domain Bacteria; phylum Spirochaetota; class Spirochaetia; order Treponematales; family Treponemataceae; genus Treponema_D. The sequence goes on from CAMVSS010000022.1 coordinate 14,281, forward strand.
CTGCAAATTCGTAAATTCAATGGAGAGCGGATACATTCTCTTCGACAATACAAACCGCTGCATTTTCGTCAACGAAATGATAAAGCAGTTTTTTAATACGGACGAAGAAAAAGTTTTATCCTGTCCGGCACTTCGGCCGTACCTTTGTGAACGAAACTCACACGGTGGCGAAACTGCTGATTTTTTTAACAGGACTGATTATACCGACCATTTTGAAGTTGAGATAAAGCATGAGGTAAGAACTTTCCGGATTTCATTCCATAAAAATCTGGATGCAAAGAACCGGTATATAGGCTGCCATTTTACAGTGCTCGATGTCACTGAAGAAATCGAAAGAATCAAAAATGAACACAACCTTGCAATCCATGATAAACTTACTGGGCTGTTCAACCATGATTATTTTTGTGAGCTGGTTGCCGCAAAGATAAAGGAAGAGCCGCAGACGCAGTACTGCATCGTCGTAACAGACATCGTAAATTTCAAACTGATAAATGACCTTTTTGGAACTGACTTCGGAGACATAATCTTAAAGAGATGTGCCAATGAGCTTAGAAAAATCGACATTCCCGAGAAAATTTACGGACGACTTCATAACGATCATTTCGTAATCTTCATGCCGAGGGAAAATTTTGACGTGCGGCTTATTCTGGACGGATTCTCAAAAACCTTTGAGTTCCTTAACAAATTCGCCTATTCCCTCGTGTGCCATATCGGAATCTATGATGTGATTGATACGACACTTCCTGTTTCCGTCATGTGTGACAGGGCTTTCCTCGCGCTTTCAAAAATCCATTCTAATTACAGCCAGCGATTCGCTTTCTACACAGATTCCCTCCGAAGCGAGGTCGTTAAGATTCAGGAGCTTATGAACGAGCTTCCGCTCGCCCTCAAAAACGGCGAGCTTGAGATGTACCTTCAGCCTCAGATTTCAAATGAAGGAAATCTTCTGGGAGCGGAGGCTTTGGTCAGATGGAACCACCGCAAAAAAGGTTTTATCTCCCCGGGCGATTTCATTCAGACGATCGAGCAGATAAGCATGATTTCCGACGTGGATATTTTCGTGTGGGAGTCTGCCTGCAAAAAACTTGCCGAATGGAAAAAAATGGGCATGGGTGACACCTATATCTCGGTCAACATATCCCCGAAAGATTTCTACATCGTCGATGTCTATGAGATTTTCATGTCCCTCGTAAAAAAATACGACGTCGAGCCGAGAAATCTCAATCTGGAAATAACCGAAACTGCAATCATACAGGATTTTGAGCATAACATGAAAGTTATCCGAAAATTGCGCAAATCGGGCTTTGCGGTCGAAATTGATGATTTTGGCAGCGGATATTCTTCCCTGAACATGCTCAAGGATGTGGATGTTGACGTCCTGAAAATCGATATGGCGTTCTTGCGAAAATCAGAGAACGACGAGAAGAGCCGGAAAATCCTTGCGAAGATCATTTATCTTGCGAAAGAGCTTGGGCTTAAAGTAGTCACCGAGGGTGTCGAATCCCAGGACCAGGTAAAATTCCTCACCGGTATTGGATGCGACATCTTCCAGGGCTTCTTCTTCTCAAGACCAATCTCAGCAGCCGAATTCGAAGAAAAATATTTCAAGAAAGTCGAATGATACCCAAGTTGTTTTGTAACGAAAAGTGTGGTATAAATTTAGGCATCTATAAAAACTGAAATTTTTAAAGGTAACTTTGAAAAAAGGAAGTTGTATGCCGGAAACAGAAAAAGAAAATCAGGAAGTACTAGACCTTGAATCAGCCCTAAAAGAATTGTACGTCGCGTTGTCCAAAGAAACGGACGATAAATTCATCGGTGATTTTTTTGAGTGTCTGTTTACGAAAGCTGAGCTGAATGATTTTGCAAAGCGATGGTTGCTTGTCAAAGAAATTTCAAAAGGTACCACCCAGCGTGAAATCGCCAGAAAATTTCATATCTCGCTTTGTAAGATTACACGAGGTTCAAAAGAATTTAAGAAAGAGGACAGCGCATTCAAAAAGATGCTTGGCCTTGCTCAAAATTCAGTCGAATAGCTTTTTTTTAAGGAAGTTTCTGTTTGTCATGGGACTTCCTTTTTTTTATGTCCGCCGGCAGTTGCGGCTACAGTTTCAACTATGGTTGCAAAACAACCTGCGTTAATTGCAGTTACTGTTTAAATTCAATATAATAGACGGATATTTCATATTTTTGAGGACTGTTGTATATGCACGCTATTGAACTTGAAAAAGCATATAATCCTAAGGATTTCGAGGACAGAATTTACAGCGAATGGGTAGAAAAGGGCTATTTTAAGCCTGCTAGTGATTCTGATTCGCCTGTTCATGCCGGTCAGGTTGATAAAAAATCTACAAACATCAAATATACAGTCGTGATTCCGCCGCCAAATGTTACCGGCGTTCTCCACATGGGACATGGCTTGAACAATACGCTTCAGGACGTTGTTGTTCGCTATCACAGAATGAAGGGAGACGATACTCTCTGGATTCCTGGAACTGACCACGCGGGCATCGCAACGCAGAACGTCGTTGAGAAGCAGCTTAAAAAAGAAGGAAAAACACGCAACGATCTCGGACGCGATAAATTTATCGAGCGCACATGGGACGTTACTCATCAGCATCATGACATCATCGTAAAGCAGCAGAAAAAACTCGGAAACTCTGTTGACTGGAGCCGCGAGCGCTTTACTTATGACGAAGGTCTTTCAAAGGCTGTGCGCGATGTTTTCGTAACTCTTTATGAGCGCGGCCTTATGTACAAGGGACAGTATCTCGTAAACTGGTGTCCGCGCTGTGGAACTGCCCTTGCTGATGACGAAGTTGATCACATCGATACTGCAGGTGCAATGTATCACCTTTACTATGAGTATGCTGACGGCACCGGAAAGATCGAGGTTGCTACAACCCGACCTGAGACTTTCTTCGGAGATACTGCCGTTGCCGTAAACCCGACTGACGAACGCTACAAGGATCTTGTCGGAAAAATGCTCAAGCTCCCTCTCACGGGCAAAGAGATTCCTATCATTGCGGACGAATACGTAGACAAGGAATTCGGAACCGGTATGGTAAAAATCACTCCGGCTCATGACCCGAACGACTGGGAAGTCGGAAAGCGTCACAATCTCGAAATCGTAAACCTTTTGAATCCTGACGGCACTTTGAACGAAAATGTTCCTGAAAAATACCGCGGACTTAAATGCGAGCAGGCACGAAAGCTCGTAATCGAAGACCTTACTGAAGTAGGACTTTTCAAGGGTGAGGAAAAAATGACTCACTCAGTCGGTCACTGCTACCGCTGTAAGACCGTAGTCGAGCCTTATTTGAGCTATCAGTGGTTCGTAAAGATGAAGCCTCTCGCAGAAAAAGCCTTGAAAGCATGGCGCGACGGTGACATCGTATTCTATCCCCGCAAATGGGAAAACACATACACTCACTGGATGGAGAACATCCGCGACTGGTGCGTAAGCCGCCAGATCTGGTGGGGACACAGAATTCCTGCATGGTACTGCGAATGCGGCGAGACAATCGTTTCCCGCGAAGACGTTGTAAAATGTCCTAAGTGCGGAAGCACAAACGTAAAGCAGGATCCTGACGTACTCGATACATGGTTCTCTTCATGGCTCTGGCCTTTCTCAACTCTCGGCTGGCCTGAGAACACAAAGGACCTTGAAACATTCTATCCGACAACAGCCCTCGTAACCGCTTACGACATCATCTTCTTCTGGGTAAGCCGCATGATTATGGCTGGTCTTGAGTTTACAGGCAAGGCTCCTTTCCACGACATCTACATCCACGGTCTCGTACGCGACAAGCAGGGCCGCAAGATGTCTAAATCCCTCGGAAACGGAATCGACCCTCTCGACATCATAAACCAGTACGGTGCAGATGCCCTCAAATTTACTCTCAGCTTCCTCTGTGCCCAGGGACAGGACATCCTCATCGACAACGACTCATTCAAGATGGGATCAAAATTCTGCAACAAGGTATGGAATGCAAGCCGCTACATCCTCGGAAATCTTGAGGGACGTAATCTGATCGCCGTAAAGGATGAGGAACTTACCGAACTCGACCGCTGGATTTTCACTGAGCTCAACAAGGCTGCAAAAAATGCCCGTGAAGCTCTCGACAGCTACCGATACAACGATGCTTCAAGCACCGTTTATGAATATTTCTGGTATAAATTCTGTGATTGGTACGTTGAGGCTACAAAACTTTCATTCTGGCACGGCGACGACCACGAAAAAGACCGCCAGATAAGCGTGCTCCTCAATGTTCTTGAAGAGTCTTTGAGACTTCTCCATCCGTTCATTCCGTTCGTTACTGAAGAAATTTATTCAAAACTTCCTCGTGAAGAAATCGTTGCGAACAGAAAATCTTGCGGAACTCAGAAAATTCTTTCAAACGAAACTTATACAGATATGCTCGTTTCAGCTCCTTATCCAGAGTTTATGGAAGGACGCGAAAATGCAGAAATTGCCGCAAGATTCGGTGCATTGCAGGACCTCATCAGAAGCGTCCGAGGTCTTCGCAACGAATGCGGCGTAAATCCTGCTGACAAAATCAATCTTGCCGTTCTTATCGAGAAGGGCAGTGCTGCCGAGGTTTGCCGCGAGAAAGTCGAAATGATTCAGCTCCTTGCAGGTCTGTCAAAGGTTGAGTTTGTGGAAAACAAGCCTTCAAAATCAATCGGAACTGTCGGAACTGGATTCGAGGCATTCATTCTTCTTGATGAGAATATCAACACAGAGCAGCTCCTTGCGCATTTCAAGAAGGATCTGGAAAAATCTTCAAAGGATGCCGAGAGAATCGAATTCAAGCTCAACGGTAAGTTTGCCGAGCATGCGCCTGCGGAAGTCGTACAGGCTGAGCGCGACAATCTTGCTGAAATTAAGCGCAGAATCGAAAAACTCGGAACTTATATCGAAGCGTTAAAATAGAAAGAACAGATAAAAAGCGAGGAGGAGCTTATGGCTAGTAAGTATGAGATGAAAACCGAGAAACCTGATCAGATGGACCAACAGCACATGCTGGCTTTGGACGGAATTTCTTTGGCGCCATACATGCAGCTGGCTACGGCTCTGATTGGAAAGGGCAGGAGAGCAGGTGGAAACATGTTCCGTCATCAGATGGATACGCTTGCAATCCTGCTGGACTACGGCTATATCGACTCCGTTTTGCTGAAAGCTTCTGTAATTCATGATTGCATAGAGGATATTCCGAACTACGACCAGAACCTGATCAAAAACAGGGACGCGGACGGCGAGGAAGTTTTGAAGCTGGTTCTGGAAGTCACGAGGCGGGAAGGCGAAGAGAAAAAAGCTTTCCTCAAGCGGATTATCGAGTGCGGAAGCCAGAACTCGAAGATCCTGAAATGCGCGGACAGAATCTCAAATATGATTGCGCTGGGGTTTGTGACGGATGAGAAATTCATCGAGCGTTATTGTGACGAGACTGAATTCTTCATCCTTCCTATGGCTATCGAGGTCGATTACAATATGTATCAGGAACTGATAAATCTTGTTATGACCCGCCGCCAGTACCTTGTGGACACAGGCTACTTCATCCGAAAAAAAGCGGAGGAAGAGAAAGCTTTCCCCCGTCCATAAAAAAAGAAAATTCCGACTAACATTTTCATTTTCTTGCTAATATTTTTGTAGACTGTTTGAAAAAAAAGGATTATAGTTAAGGCAATATTTGAACTTTATTTTTAGGAGATAAAAAATGGCAGTAAAGGTTGCTATTAATGGTTTCGGCCGTATTGGTCGATTGGCATTCCGCCAGATGTTCGGTGCAGATGGTTACGAGGTTGTAGCTATCAATGATTTGACAAGCCCAAAAATGC
>CAMVSS010000023.1 GCA_947170195.1 uncultured Treponema sp.
CCGCTGTAACTGATTTTAAGAATTTCGGAAATTGCGGCCCATTCAGCTGGATAGAAGCTCGTCCCCACACCGGAAGGACCCATCAGATTCGTGTTCACCTTGCGTCGCTGGGCATTTCTATCGTCTGCGACCCGCTTTACAGCGGAAATCAGCATCCGGTGTTGCTCAGCGAAATAAAAAAACGCTGGAACGGCAACCCTGACGAAGAAAGACCTCTTCTGAACAGACTTGCCCTCCATGCTTATAAACTTAGCTTGACACATCCGAAAAGTGGTGAGAAAATATCATTTATAGCACCGTATTCAAAAGATATGGAGGCTACACGAAAGCAGCTGGCTTCTATTTTTAACGTCGATCCGTTGGCGCAGTAAAAATCAGCTGCTAAAAATATAAGTTTTCGAATTTTAAAAACGTCATTCTTTTTTTGCTTCTTCATAAGTCAATAAAGGCGGCGTTTTTTTATTTTTTTAAAGTCTTTTTTTTAATTAAGTCCTTCATTTCAATCAAGTTACCCAAGGAAGATTCGATAAAATGCGCCGCCCCTGTGCCTGCATTTGTTCAAATCGTCCTTAAACACTCATTTATTTAAGTCCCTATTTAATCCGATTTTTTTTAGTTTTGTTAAAAAATGTGTCTCAAAAATCCAAAATGTTTTAAAAACATATGATTTTTACGTTATGTATTTGAAAAATACAGTTTTTGGGAGCATAATATGATTATGAAGAGAGTTTTGAGTATTTTTACAATGTTGGTAGTTCCTCTGCTGTTGATTGTCGCCACGGAATGGCAGGTTCAGATTGAGCCGGCTTTTGGCATAAAGAATGGTCAGCTAGACGAGCTCGTATATTTGACCAAGTGCGTGTATTCGAACAACAAGCTCAGCGAGCTGAACTGGGCTGTCAAGAACGAGCGATATGCGAAATTTAGCGCGGAGGGCATCTGGAGGCATTTATACGTTGCGGGTTCTTTCTCTGCCGGTTTCCCGAAATCTTCCGGCAAGATGAAGGATTCTGACTGGCTCAACATTCAGTCGCCTGCTTACTATCCGTATCTGTACAAGACGAATTACTCGGAGAGCAAAAATCATATCGACTATGATTTTTCTGCCCTTATAAAACTGGGAGCGCGGTTTTCTCCGTTCAAATATTTTCAGATTCGTCCAAACGCTGCTTTTGAGTTCAGCAGGATAAAGATGACCGCAAAAGACGGACTTTGTGTTTACGGAAACAGCTTTGGAAAAAATTATTATAATCTTGATGTTGGACCGTGGCATTCCTGCCTTTCTGCCGGCAACGTTTCTCACTACGTTATCTTCGGAAAAATCGTCGAATATCAGAGAACGCTCTACAATATCTGGCTCGGAAGTGATTTTATCATTCCTATCAAGAGAGTCTCTCTTTTCGCAGGCTTTTATGCTTCTCCTTATCTTTTCTCACTGGCGATCGATAAACATTTGGGAACTGGCGTAAAGTATGCCGAGGAAGGATACGGGTCATTCGCCGCTTTTAAAACCGAAGGGGGAATTTCGTACGCGTTCACAAAGCGGAACAGCATCTGCGCTAATTTTACTTATTTTGTCATGAAGCCTGTAAAAGGCCGCCAGCTTTACACAATGATCGGTTCCTCAACCTATTTAAACAACCGTGATGCAAAAAGCGGAACCGCTGCAAAAACATTCGATTTCTCTGTTTCTTGGAAATGCAGAATCTTGTAGGAGGTGCTGTTCCTGCCCATGAATCTTTTTATTTTTTTATTTTTACACTATATAAAATTTTGTCAAAATAAGATAAAATAGTCTCGCATGAGGCAGTTTCAAAAGTAACAGACTTTTGAAACTTGCTCGCATATTTACAGGCATAGTTTTGGAAAATGACTAAACTAGACTGATTTTTTTATGGACAGGTACATTATATGAATACTTTAGTTGCATTATGTGCTGTGGGCGCAGAAAAAGTGCTCGGAAATGAAATAAAATTGCTCGGCTATAAATTGTGTGGCAACGCTCCAGGAAGAGTTTTTTTTAATGGCGATGATGATGCTTTGTTCCGTGCAAATCTCTGTTTGAGGACGGCTGACCGCGTATATCTTGAGATGGCCCGATATACCGCGGAAGATTTTGACGAGCTTTTTGACGGCGTTTATGCCGTAAACTGGCAGGATTTTTTCAAGAAGGATTCGAAGGTTGTCGTTGATAAGGTCAGAACTTACAAATCGATTTTAAGCTCAGAGCATTCTGTTCAGGGAATGGTTCAGAAAGCTATCTACAAAAAGCTTGGCGATGTCTGGCACATGTCAACTTTGCCGGAAAGCGGAGACAGTTTCGATGTCCGCGTGTACATTACCGAGGACGAGGTTCAGATTCTTCTTGATTTGAGCGGACTGCCCCTCCACAAGCGCGGATACCGAACAGACGGCGGCGTTGCTCCTCTCCGCGAGACTACGGCTGCAATAATGCTTCAGCTGATGCTCTGGCGCAGAAAAACACCGCTGCATGATCCATTCTGCGGCTCCGGAACGCTTCCTATAGAGGCTTGTCTTTATGCGCACAATGTTGCTCCTGGTTTTGGCAGAAGATTTGCGCTTGAGAACCTGCCGATTTTCAATTCCGAGCGTGCAAAGGAAATAAAGTGCGCCGAGGCAGAAAAAATCCGCACAGATGTCGAATGCCGCATCACAGGAACGGATATCGATCCGTCCGCAATCCAGCGGGCAAGATCCAACGCTGAGCATGCCTGTGTTATGGCTGGCCGCGCTCTCCAGCTGATCGGAAGTGATGCCAGGGTTGAGCGTCCTGATTTTGAGGCGATCGATTTCAAGAACATAAAAGCACCTTACGAGAGCGGTCTGATCATTTGCAATCCGCCGTATGGCGAGCGATTGGGCGATGAGGGAGCGGCGCGCGAGCTTTACACAAGCATGGCCTCGCTCTTCGAAGATTTCAAAGGCTGGGAATTTGGTATCATCACTTCGCACAAGAAATTTCAGGAGTGCATCGGTCGGTATGCAAGCCAGCTGAAAGATCTTAAATCTGGAAATCTTGATACGATTTTCTATATGTACAACGGTACAGAAAAGAACAAGCAGCCGAAAAGAAATGGCGAACGACACGCTCCGCGCTCAAAGTTTAGTGGCAGCAGGGGAGGAAGGCGGTAATGGCAATCGTCGTCGAGCATGATAAAAGAAAAATAGACATCCTTGAAAAGTCGCTCGAGCTTTTTTGCAAGGAAGGCTTCGAGGATGTAACTTTTCAGAAAATCGCTGATGCCTGCGGAATTACAAGGACAACGCTTTATCTTTATTTTAAGAACAAGCGCGAGATCTTTGTATGGAGCATCAAGCAGCTTACTGGCGGGGTCGAAAAAGAACTTCTGGAAATACTTAAGGACAAATCTCTTTCAAGCGGAGAAAGCCTTAAAAAGATGATGGGATGCGTTGTTGAGCTTTGCGCGTCAAACCGTCAGCTTTTCCGAGTCCTTTTGTTCTACCTCACGAATCTTCAGAAATCTGGAATTGACCCTGAGGACAGAATCAACCGCCGCATTATCCGTGCAAAACATCTTTTGAGCATGATAATCATCCGTGGACAGAAATCTGGCGAGTTCAAGCCATATCCTGTCAAACAAATCAATGACCTGTTCATCAATCTCCTTTATTCGGTGATTTTTGAGCTTGCCGTGCTGAATAAAAAAGATGTTTCGGACGTTATGGAAAGCGTAGACCTAGCGATTAAGGGAATACTTACTGTATAATAAAAGAAAATCATTTCGAAGGAGTAAATTATGGCAACACCAGAATTGGAAGCAACCGTAAAGGAAGCTCTTGATATGTTCAGACCGCAACTTCAGGCTGATGGCGGTGATATGGAATATATTTCAATTGATGAAGAGAACAGAGTTCATCTTCGTCTTACCGGTGCATGCGGAAGCTGCCCTATGGCTTTGATGACCTTAAAAATGGGCATCGAGCGTTATCTCAAAGACGCTTGTCCGGAAATCAAAGAAGTCGTTCAGGAACAATAGTCCTGCTAGAAAACTGCTCCTCAGGGGGCAGTTTTTTATTTTATTTAGCCGTATCTAAAATTTGTGTTCTCAGAAATAGTGGTTTATACTAAAAAATACATGCCGAGATAAAAAGGGGAGATTGGCGGTGGAGAGGCTTACTGTAAAATCACTTTACTTGAATCAAAACTACGAAGTCATCGATCGAAATAAAGATTTTTATATTTATTTCGAAGGAATAGGAAAACATATTTTATCGATAGATAGTTTTGATTTCTCAACGCTTGAGCAAAAATCTGATTTTATCAATTTCGTAAAAAGTTCTTCAAATCCCAAAGATTTCCGAATTTTTAAGATAAAAGCCGTTTCTGGCGACTTCCGTTACAATCTTGTCTTGGTTTCCAATTCCACTTTATACGAAAAAGAAGTTCGGGAAGTAAAATTCATCGATATTCAGCAGGCCATTGGTTTTTACAGAAGTTTCAATATCGAAAAAAAGCTCATTCAGGCAAATCTGAGCATTACCAATGAATACATGTTCGTCTATTACAAGATGAGCAACATGTTTAAACTGTATCAGTTTTTTCAGAACAGAACCGTTGTCCTGTACGAGCAGGATTTGGACTCGTGGAGCAAACTTGTCGTTGCTGAGGGGCTGATTCCTCAGGATCAAAACCAAAAATTCTTGCAGCTGGTTGAGCTGATACGTTCCTGCCCAGACGAATTTTCTTATGATCTGACATGCGGCTTGCGCGGAGATATTCCGTCGATCGAAAAACTTAATTTTCAGGGAATTCGCATCGAGGACGAGGATTCCGTTTATGTGACCGGCAGAATTATGGCTGATGCCCAGACAAAGGAAGTTCAGAAATCAACAACAATAGTCGAGGAGCTTCAGATCGATTCCCTGACCGGCGTTTACAACAAAAAGACCATTACGGAATTCGCAGAGCGTCGTTTCAGGGCGGGGCAGCAAGAAAAATGCGCGCTTGTTATCGTCGATATCGATCATTTTAAACCTGTAAACGATGCGTACGGTCATCTTATGGGCGATAAGGTTCTCGAAAAAACAGGAAAAATCCTTCTTGATACCATCGGAGAAAATGGCGTCGTAGGGCGATACGGCGGTGATGAATTCCTTCTTCTGGTCGAGAACATGGATAACGAGCAGGTGCTTCGGGGTATTTTGCGTACAATTGTCGTTTCAATCCGAAATGCGTTCGACGAATCGTTTGATGATATTCATGTCACAGCTTCCGTCGGATGCGCGGTTTTTTCGGAAAACGGTACGAATTATCGGGAGCTGTTCAAAAAGGCCGATTTCTGTTTGTATCGCGCAAAGGACAGGGGACGCGACAGATATGTCTTTTTCCGAGATGATTTGCACGGCGAGCTTTATAAAAAAGCCGTTGAGACAAAGAATGTCGGCATAAAGTATGACGGCCGCGAAATGAAAGAATTGAAGTACATGTCTTACTACATGCAGATGCTTAACAAGGCTCCTTTCCAGGCGATAAAAGAAGTGCTCCTGCACATGAAGGATACCTACAACCTCGATTCGATAAGCATCTATTATGGAGAGGATATGGACCGAATTTACAGCGTCGGAGATTCCCTTCCTGCCGTCAAAAAGGCCGACTATGTTTTCTCCGAGCCTTTCAAGGAGGCTCTCTGCGGAAAGAACTACATAAAAATAGACCACCCTGGCGATATAATTCCAGCCGTAAGAAAGTTCAATGATTTTATTGTTGATAAAGGCGTAAAATCTACCATTCAGTGTGTGATTGGCTCCAGCGACAATATACGTGGACTTGTGACCTTTGATCATATAAAAGAACCTGCTTTATGGGCTGATTACGAATTCAACTGCACGCTGATGTTCACCGCTGCGCTGACGCTCCTTCCTGAATCCGTAAAAGTTGATTTTGCGCTTTACAGCAAGCTTAAAAACAAGGAATCGCGATAAAAATCCTCGCAACGCCGCGCGATAGCGCAAACGCTGAGCTTTTATGGAACTAAGCTGCCGCAAAAAAAATGCCACATGGCTGTGCATGTGGCAAAAAGCGCGGTGAGAATTTTCTGAACTCCCACCAGCATCGATCAGAAATTTTAGTTTCGGAAGCTGTGTATTGGAGCCGGAATCCTTCCGCCTCGGTTTATGAAATCCGCGCAACCGAACTTGCTTACTGGGAGCACCGGACATCCGCCCAGGAGTCCTCCGAATTCAATCCAGTCGCCGGCTTTTTTACCTGGTGCCGGAATAAGTCTTACGGCTGTTGTCTTGTTGTTCACCATTCCGATTGCGAATTCGTCTGCCATTATGCCGGAGATTGTTGTTGCAGGAGTGTCTCCAGGGATTGCAATCATATCAAGACCGACAGAGCATACTGTTGTCATGGCCTCAAGCTTTTCGAGGCAGATAGAACCATTTTTTACGGCATTGATCATGCCTTCGTCTTCGCTGACCGGAATGAATGCTCCAGAAAGTCCTCCGACATTCGTAGATGCCATTACACCACCTTTTTTGACCATGTCGGTGAGCATTGCGAGCGCTGCCGTAGTTCCAGGGCATCCCGCACCCTCAAGACCGATTTCTTCGAGGATTCGTGCAACCGAGTCACCGACAGCCGGGGTCGGCGCAAGTGAAAGATCTAGAATTCCGAAGTCGACGTTAAGTCTGCTGGCAGCTTCGCTTCCGACGAGCTGACCGAGGCGCGTAATCTTAAACGCCATCTTTTTGATGCCTTCTGCAAGCTCGTTTATCGGCCTGCCTTTATATTCGCGAGCTGCGGCAAGGATTACGCCAGGTCCTGATACTCCGACGTTGATTACAGCATCGCCTTCGCCAGGTCCGTGGAATGCGCCCGCCATGAAAGGATTGTCTTCCGGGGCATTGCAGAACACAACGAGCTTAGAGCAGCCGTTTACCGCACAATCTTTGCTCGCCTGAGAAGTCTTCTGAATGATTTCGCCCATGAGTTTTACGGCATCCATATTGATACCCGATTTTGTTGAGCCGACATTTACGCTTGAGCATACAAAATCTGTGGTTGCGAGGGCTTCTGGTATCGATTCGATCAAAATCTTGTCCGCAGGTGTAATTCCTTTTTGTACAAGCGCGCTGAATCCTCCGATGAAGTTTACACCGAGTTCTTTTGCGCATTTGTCGAGCGTTTTGCAGTATTCGACGTAAGAAGTTGCCTTGCTTGCTCCTGCAACGAGGGCGATCGGAGTAACGGAAATGCGTTTGTTTATGATCGGAACTCCGAGTTCTTTTTCGATGTCCTGTCCGACTTTTACAAGGTTCCCGGCCTTTGTCATTATTTTGTCATAGATTTTCTGGCATGATTTTTTGGAATCTTCTTCGGCGCAGTCTAAAAGCGAGATTCCCATTGTGATGCAGCGCACATCGAGCTTTTGACGCAGAAACATGTTTACTGTTTCTTGAATTTCTACCGGTGAAAAAAGCATAATTTACCTCTAAAAAATCAGAAATTATCCTCTAAATATATAATAAACTGACATATTGTTCAAATAAATGACAGTTTTTCACACTTGACGGCATTTTATCCAACCTTTATTATATTACTACTAAAAGAATTCGGTGTTGCCGCACAAAAATAAGTGGCTCATAGGAGAAAATATGACTTCAGATAAAATCTTAAAAGGCGAAAGCAAATTTGACAAACTTCCAATCGCTCTTCAGATGATTGCAGGATTGGGACTTCTTCTGCTTATTGTAATCATTGGTTTCGCAGTATTCTTTGCAGTTGATATTCTTTTGCTTGATGCAGATCCTATCGGTCGCCTCGCAAGCGCAATTTCTGCAGCTGTAAAAAACTAAAATCGGTTTTCAGCAAATATACAAAAAGGGCTGGTCGGAAATCTCTTCAAGATTTTCGACCAGCCCTTTATTTTTTAGCCCTCAAAGCAATCAGGCTTTAAAAACAGCATACATCGGACTCTGGCCCGGACGCAGTTCGAGAATGTTTTTTTCGCACGCAAGAACTTCTGTCGGGTCGTGGGTGACGTGAATCAGCGTTGTTGTGCCTGTCTCCGCAATTGTTTCGAGCAACGCGAGGATTTTCTGACGGTATTGCTCGTCGAGGCCGTGGCAAGGTTCGTCGAGTATCAAAATCCGCGGATTTTTTACGGCAGCTCGTATTATTAAAATCGCGCGCTGTTCGCCGTAGCTCAATTGCGAGAATGATTCTGATTCGCGGCCTTCAAAACCGGCAAGTTTGAGCCACTTTCTGGCTGTCGCAATTTCTATATCAGTTTTTTGTTCATACAGTCCGATCGAATCATGGAATCCAGAGATGATTACACTTTCCAAGTCTGTGCTGCCTATCATGCGGTATTCGACGTGCATTCTGTAGCTCACGATTCCGAGCTTTGATTTTATATCCCAGATTGTCTCGCCGGTTCCTCTTTTTTTGCCGAAGAGCCAGATGTCGTTGCAATAGACTTGTTTATTGTCGCCGGTTATCAGCTCCAGAAGAGTTGTTTTTCCAGAGCCGTTCGGCCCCCTGACAAGCCAGTGCTGGTTAGGCAGGACGTTCCAGTTGAAATCCTGGAGCACGTTGTGACCGTCCCAGCCTACGTTCACATGGTTCATCTGGATGAGAGTCTTTTCTCCGGAAATTTCCTCCGAAGCCTGATTATTTTCGCCCTGATTTTTAAGAATCTGGGTTTCGTTTCGTATTGTCTTTAATTCCGCAACAAATTGAGATTTCTTTTCCTCTGCTGTCTTTTTGTTTTCGTCCTCACGTTTTTGCAAGAGCAGCTCGTAGTCAGATTTTGTTCCGCAGAAAGAAACTTCGTTGCGGGTGAATTCTATGACGTTCGTGATTGTCTGCGGAATTTCGATGTAGCGTTCCATCCCAAGAATGATTTTTACGGCAGAATCATCATAAGTTTTTCCAGAAGATTCGACGGAGGTGTTGCCATTTTTTCTGGATTGCTTCCCGACGATGGTCTGGAAGAATTCAAGAAGAATTTTGCGGCTTTGCGCGTCCAGTCCTGCGAAAGGATCGCTCAGAATCAGCAGCTTTTTGCCTGACAACAAAGCCCTGCACAAAAGAGTTCGTCTGATTTCGCCTGTGGACATAAATTTAAGTCCCCTGTCGAGGATTTTTTCTACTCCGCAGAGCTTTACTTCCGGGAGTGTCTCCAGACGGTCTGCGATCGGTGGAAGCGGCTGATTGCGGTGTTTTGCGTCCGGACCGCCGAGCACTTCGCAGATGAATCTTCTTCCGGTGCGTCCGATGTCAATTCCGTCCAGATACTCGCTTTCGTCCAGGTCGCGCTCTTCTTCAATCAGTTTCGCGGCTCTTTCGAGGGAAACGATTTCCGTGGAAGATTTTTCATTTCCGTCAAAGACATTTTCGTAAGAAGAAGAGTCTGTGTTTGGAACGATCTGCTTTTCCTTTGCGAGGGCCTTTAAGAATTCGGCTTTTCCGCCTCCGTTTGGACCGATGACGAGCCATGCCTCGCCCGCACTCATTGTCCAGTTCAGCTCAGGGATTATAGTTCCATGAATGTCCTGGACACGGCAGTTTTGTATAGAAATCAGTTTGTTGCTACTCATGAAGAATAATTATAGTGATTCGCTTAGACTTTGAACAAGTCAATCTGGCTTCCAATCTGATCGATCGATTTTTTCATCGTCTCGGAGATTTCTGTCAGCGTTGAGCCGTTTTCGTCTATTGTCTCTGCATCGGTAGAAATCTTTCCGACGCTTTCTTTAATAGCAATTGTCGCGTTCTGGAGCTGTTTTACCTCTGTCAGGATGGCCTGATTTCCGGCAGACATTTCCGATGATGATGTTCGGACTTCCGTCGTGCTGTCATTCATCATTTTGAGCGCGCTTGTAATCTGATGGCTTCCCGTTTCGCTTTCTTCCATTGCGCTTTGAATCTGGCGGACGAGCTGGTCGGTCTCCTGAATGTTCTCGCTGACGGATGCAAACGCTTTTTTTGCCTCACTCGAAGATTCTACGACGCTCTCGATCGATGCCTGGATCTTTTTAAGCTCCGCACCGATTGTTTTCGACTGAGCCGCCGAGGTTTCCGAGAGATTTCGGATTTCATCGGCGACGACACTGAATCCCTGGCCTGCAGCTCCCGCGTGAGCAGCCTCAATCGCGGCGTTCATTGCCAGAAGGTTCGTTTCGCTGGCGATTTTGCTGATTGTTTTATTTGCTTTGAGCAGCGCAAGACTCTGTTCCTGGATTGTACCGAGCTGTTCGTTTACGCGCTCCTGCTTTTCGATTCCGTTCTTTGTGTAACTTTCGAGCTGATGGAATGCCTGAGCCATTCTTCCCGTGCTCTTAGAGACAGAAGTTATATTTCCGAGCATCTCCTCTACTGCCGCGCTTGCCTGATTTACTCCGCTCGCCTGATTTTCAATCATTGCGTTGAGGTTTTCGATGCTCTTTGCGATCTGTGTTACTGCGCCTACGGTTTCATCTACGCTCGTGCTCTGGCTGTCTACTTGAAGGATTACATTGTTGATGTTTGTAGCTATCTCGGTGATGGAATTTCCTGTTTTTCGCGTCGTTTCCTGCATTTCAGAATCGACTGTCTGGAGGGTTGCCTTTGAAGCTTTTATCTGGGCGATGATCGTGCGGAGATTTTCGATGAAGAGGTTGAATCCCTGAACTACGCCTCCGATTTCGTCCTTGGATTTTATCTCGAGGCGTTTCGTGAGGTCCGCATCACCCTTTGCGATTTCATTGATGGAATCGTTGAGGAAGAGAAGCGGTTTCAGAAGTTTTGGCATGTAAATCGCTATGAAAACAATCAGAAGAACTGCAATTACAAGACTGCAGATAGCGATGTTCCATCCGTTATGTCTTGCCGACTCAAGAACCTTGCTCTCCATGATTGCAAGTCCCATTGCCCACGGTGTTCCATAAATTGATGTGTAGAATACGTAGTGAGATTCTTTTGTATTTGTGTCCGTAATTTTTCCGGTTCCTGTCTGACCCATGAGCATTGCTTTTGAGATTTCTTTGTAGCCTTTTATTCCGGATTCATCGTCTTCCATGTTCGTGAAATTCTTCATTATTTTTTCTGAATCCGGATGCGCGATTGTGGTTCCGTTTCCGTCGAGAATGAACGCATATCCTTCGTCGCCGACTATAATCTGCTCAACCTCGTACTGAATTCGTTCTATGTCCAGCGCGCCCATAAAAAGTCCGTAAAGCGTTCCCATGCGATTGATGATAGGTACTGCGATGTAGAAAAGCGTTTTGTCACTTGAGAATGTGATTTCCGGGTCGGTGATGCAAGTCTGGCTGCCTTTTTCGATTACCTCACGATAGTACTGAGAACCTCGGCAGCTGAATTCCTGACCTTCCGATGTGCGGAGCATACCGTCCATTCCGCAAACGCCCATGTACTCGAAATCTTCTCCGACGAGCATGGAATTCTCAAAAAGATACTCCGCGTCAGCCTCGATGTTGCCGTCCAGGAATACTTCTGATTTTGTGAATACCCGGAGGTCTTTAAAATATCCGTCGAGCCAGTAGGTGAGGGTGGAAGAGCTTCGTTCGGTGATAATGCCGCTCAGTTCGGAATAAGATTTTACGTTGTCCTGGCGGATTGAGAAATCAAGAATAACAATCAGTGCTGAGAAAAATACAAAAAGAAGAAGAACGATGGATACTTCAAGTTTGAAAGCCAAAGTCTGAGTGAGTTTTCTCTTTTGCCGTTTTATTTTCGGAGTTTTTGTTTTTGTGGAATCTACGTTTTGTGATTCCGGAGCTTTGACTTTCTTCTTGAACATTTGCTACCACCTAAAAAATCTCTCTTCCTATATATATTATCGGAAAAAATCTCAAGAATGTCAAAAAAAAGCACCCCATAATTATGGAGTGCTTATAAAAATTTTGTTATATGTCAAAAATTATACTAAAAAGTACTTTTCTTTTTTTTAATTTTTCAGACCACAAAACCATCGCGCAGATGTGTTGATGTGCTTTCCCGGATCAGGAAACCTGCTTTTTAAGTTGATTAGAAAGTAGGTACAACTTCTCCGTTCGGATATTTTGAAGAAATCCAGTCTTTTACTTTTTTGGTCTGAAGTGCTGAAACAAGAGCTTTGATTGAATCTTTGTCCGCATTTCCGTCTTTTACAGCTATGACGTTTACATATGGCGAATCAGCACCCTCTACTATGAGACCGTCTTTTGTTGCGCTCAATCCTGCAGGGATAGCGTAGTTTCCGTTGATGATCGCTGCGTCGACATCTGCAAGTACGCGTGGGAGTGAAGCTGCTTCAATTTCGCGGAACTTGAGGTTCAGTTTGTTTGAAGTGATGTCGAGAGTAGTTGCTGTAACGCCTGCATCAGCTTTGAGGGTGATGAGGGATGCTGCCTGAAGGAGAAGCAATGCGCGGCCTTCGTTTGTAGGATCGTTCGGAATTGCAATCGTAGAACCGTTTTTGAGCTCAGCAAGTGAAGAGAATTTCTTTGAGTAAAGAGCGATAGGCTCGATGTGAATTCCGCCAGCATTTACGAGGTGATAGCCTTTCTCTGAGTTGAAAGAATTCAGGTATGGAAGGTGCTGGAAGTAGTTCGCATCAATCTGTCCTGATTCAAGGGCATCGTTTGGTGTTACATAATCTGTGAATTCGATTACTTCGAGAGTGTAGCCTGCTGCTGCGAGATCATCTTTTACGAGATTGAGGATTTCTGCATGTGGCTCAGGTGTTGCTCCGACTTTGAGGACTTTCGAGCTTTCTTTTTTGCTGCAAGAGAAGAACGAAAGTGCTGCTGCTGTTAGAAGTGTGAGGGAAATGATTTTTTTCATATTTAAAATCTCCTTTTTATAAATCAGTTTTCGCTAGTCGATTACCTATCGAAATACTATGTTTTTATCATAAAAAAAAATATTTCTTTATGCAATACTTTTAAAAATAGATTATAATGATATAAATCAAATTTAGAGAGGAGATTCTAAAATGTCTAAAAAAGGTTCTGTCCTTAGTCTTTATCTTATCGGTATGGTTCTTGTTATCGTCGGATGTTTCCTTCCGTTGACAGCAAGCAAGCTTTTCGGAGGTGGCTCTACTGCATTTGATGCAATTAAAGACGGAAGCGGAATTCTTCGTGTCGGTGCGATCCTTGCATTTGCAGGAGCTGCCGCAGGAATTTTGTTCAGCCTCGTATCTGTACGCGGTCTTCCAATGCGTATCATCTCGCTTTTGGTTTCTATTGCGGGTGGTGTTTACGTATGGTTCAACTACATGAATGCAAGCGGCCTTACAAAAGGTCTTATGAAAGGCGCCCTTAAGGTAACTGGTTCTAAACCTGGCCTTGGACTCATAATCATTGCTGCAGGATGGCTCATCGCTTTGGTGGGATATTTTCAGAATAAAGACTAAAAGACTTTAAAACTTTTAGCGAGCGGCGGGGAGCAATCACACAGCTGCCCGGCGTCCAACAAAAAAGCCTTGCACAACTGAAGTGCAAGGCTTTTTTGTTTTATAAAACTCATATATCAGATCTGTTCGGAAACTCTGTTGGTTTGCCGGAGGCTATTGGGCATCTCGAAAAACTAACTTTCAGCGATTTTTCGAAAATCCCCTATTCTCTGAGTAGAGCCTCGAATCGTTCTTCTGACGGGATTGAATCCTTTACGAAATAGTCCGGATAATCCTTTAGCAGCTGCTGAACTTGATTTTCAAGCTTGTGCAAGTGGGCTTTCATGTAGATTTTTGCGTATTCTGCGCTCTGGTCTTGCAGCGCCGACAGAATCTTCTGGTGCTGAAGGATCGTCTCCATCATTATGTCTTTGTCCCACACTGTTATGAGTCGGATTCGCGCATAGTGGTTGCTGGTTCTCTCTATTGTTTCCCAGCTGAAAATCTGCCCGGTGACTTTGAAAAGATATTCGTGAAATGAATTGTCCAGCTTAAGAAGTGTGTTGTAGTCGCAGGTAGGAACCGTTGTGCGCTGTTGCTCAAGGTTCAGCTCCAGTTCGTTTATGTCGTCTCTGGTGATTTTCTTTACCAAGGAATCCATATTTGCGCTTTCCAGGCTTTCTCTAAGGAATCGTTCCTGCTCAACCTTTGAAAAATCAATGCGGGAAACACAAGTTTCTTTTTGAGGGAAAATATCAACGAGCCCGTCTCTCTGCAATCTGATGAAAGCTTCTCGGACAGGGGTTCTGCTGACGTTCAGCTTGGCAGCAATTTTCTGCGTGCTCATGGTTGTGCCAGGCTTCAGCTGGAGAGACATGATGTTGTTTTTGAGCGCAGTGTATACTGCCGATTGTACACTTGAATCTGATTTAGGCATAATCTATAAACACCTTCCTACTGGCATGTTAGCATTTGAGGAAAAAACTGTCAATCAATGCTGAAATTGTCAAAAAACTTTGCTATTTGGACAAAAAAGTTTATAAAAAAACTTGACACGTAATATTTTATGAACTAACATATCAGTATGTTAGTAAAAACGGAGGAATGACTTATGAAAAAATCTCTCTTATGTTCATTTGGTGCTGTTTTGTTGTGCGGGATGTTGCTGCCATCTTGCTCAGGCAAAAAAGCTGAAGCAAAAAAAGTTTCTGTAACTTTCGCAGGAACTGAAGCGGCAACTACAGGCCAGAGCCGCATGATGCAGTCTGTTGCAGACAAATTGAATGCAACAGGCCGTTTCGATTGTACAGTTCAGGTAGCTGGTGCTCTTTCTGGAGACACTGATGCTCTTGTAACTCAGGCAAAAATGGGTGTTGCTCTTGTAGTTCCGTCTGATCCAGGACGTCTCGCAAGCCAGTTCAAGATCCCAGATCTGAACATCCTTATGGCACCATACATCATGACAAATCCTAACGATTTGAAAAAATTGCCAGATACACAGCTCTTCAAAGAGTGGCAGGCACAGCTCGAGAAGCAGGGAATCATCTACATCGTAAACATGTACAACGGATTCCGAAGCTTCTATACAACAAAGCCTGTACAGCATGTAGCTGACCTTTCTGGTCTCCGCATCCGTGGTTTCGGAAACGCAATCGGAAACAACCTTGCTAAATACCTCGGATTCGCAAACATTGGTATTTCTTGGGGTGAAGTATTCCCTGGAATCCAGCAGAAAACTCTCGATGGTTGTGAAGTTCAGGTAGCAACAGCTGACGGAAGCCGTCTGTATGAAGTTACAAAGAACCTCGCTCTCACAAAACACTACATGCTCCAGTCAGCATTCGTTTGTTCGGCTTCTTTCTACAACGGCTTGTCTGTTGCTGACAAAGCTCTCTTTACAAAGGTTATGCGTGAAGCTGCTGCTGAATACGGTGAGATCATCGAAAAAGAAGAAGCTGGATACTACAGCAATATGGAGAAGAACGGTGTAAAAATTACACACGTTGATCTCAACGAGTTCCAGAAAGCAATTGAGCCTCTCTATGTAAACAATGACTTGGGATTCTCTGCAGGTCTCAAAGACAGACTCTTCAAAGAACTTAGAGAAGCAAAATAAGTAAAAATATAATTAATAAAACTGGTTCCGTTACAAA
This sequence comes from uncultured Treponema sp., assembly GCA_947170195.1. Lineage (GTDB taxonomy): Bacteria > Spirochaetota > Spirochaetia > Treponematales > Treponemataceae > Treponema_D. Next base: position 15,521 of record CAMVSS010000023.1, read on the forward strand.
GTTTTTGTAATTGAATCTTTTTTGGGGAAAAATGCCGATTTTGTTGCTTAAAGTAATGGGTCGGCATTTTTTTTCTCAAAAGCAAATTGCCGTAACTTCGATTTGCGGTCAATTAGCAATTTTTCAGGGTGAATTATGAAAAAAATATACGATTACTTTTGCAAAGCAGAAGCTGCCGTATGCGGCGTAGGATTTATACTCCTTGTTGTTCTTGTTTTTGGTTCGGCAATTTTGCGTTTTTTAAGATTGTCTATGGCATGGAATATTGATCTTGCCTTGTTGTTGCTCTCTTGGGTGTCTTTTCTTGGAGCTGATGTCGCATGGCGCAATGGTCAGCTCATCGGTATCGACCTCGTGACCCGATACTTCCCTAAATCAGTTCAGAAATTGGTTATGATCGCTGTTTACGCAATAATTTTGTGCGTAACGATTATTATATTTTACTTTGGTGTAAGACTTTCTTGGACGGAAAGACTCCGTACATTCCAGTCTCTGCCAATTCCTTACTCACTTGTAAACTTGAGTCTTGTTGTTGCTAGTTTTTCAATGTCGATTTCGACAGTTGTAAAAATCATAAAATGTATCCAGCATTTCAATGATGCTGAGGCGCAGGCTTAGGAGGATAAAATGAGTCTTTTATTGATCTGCTTTGTCGTATTTTTGCTGATGGGAATGCCAATCGCATTCGTCATCGGAATTGCGGGATTCGCTTTCTTCTTTAGCCAGCCGATGCTTCCTTTCGAAGCTGCTGTTCAGATGGTCGTTTTGCAGAGTCAGTCTTTTGCGTTCCTGGCCGTCCCGTTCTTTATCTTTGCCGGTAACTTGATGAACGTTTCTGGTATTACAGATCAGCTTTTGAGCCTTGCACGTCTTTTGACACGCCGAATGTACGGTGGTACTGCCCAGATTTCTGTCGTTATGTCTACTCTCATGGGTGGCGTTTCTGGTTCCGCAACTGCTGATGCGGCTATGGAAACCCGAATCCTTGCTCCTGAGATGATGAAACGTGGCTACACAAAAGGCTACATCTGCTCTGTAAACTGTCTTACAGCTCTCATCACGGCAACAATTCCGCCGAGCTTGGGCTTGATCATCTTCGGTTTCGTCGGAGAAGTTTCAATCGGACGTCTTTTTGCAGCAGGTGTTATTCCTGGAATCCTGATGATGGCATTCCTCATGGCAACTACTACAATCACCAGCCGAATCCGAAAATTCGATCCTCCGGCTGCTGATGCTCCGAAACTTACGATTCGCGAGATTTTCGAGAACCTTAAGGTTTCAATCTGGGCTTTGCTCTTCCCAATCATCTTGATCGTCGGAATCCGTTTTGGTGTATTCACACCATCTGAGTCTGGAGCATTTGCCGTTGTATATGCTTTGGTTGTAGGAAAATTCGTCTATAAACGATTGAACTGGCAAAACTTTAAAGAAGCTCTTATTACTACTTTGAAAGACAACGGTGCTATCATGCTCATCATTGCGATGTCAGGACCTTTCAGCTACGCAATCACTTGGGTTAAGCTTCCTGCAGCGTTGAGCTCGCTCATTTTCGGTATTACTGAGCAGCCACAGCTTTTGACTCTGCTCATGCTCGGCTTCCTCTTTATCATCGGAATGTTCGTTGACTCAAACGTAAGCTTCCTTTTGTTGACACCAATCTTCCTTCCTATGATCACTAGCGTTGGAATGGACCCTGTTCACTTCGGTGTTCTTATGGCAACAATTGTAACTCTTGGTGTTATGACTCCGCCAATTGGTTCTGCTCTTTATACGGTTTGTGGAATCATTGACTGTCCACCAGAGGAGTACACGAAAGAAAGTCTTCCGTTCTTCGTGGCAATCTTGCTTGAGCTTACAATCCTTGTATTCTGTCCAAAATTAGTCCTCTTTATCCCGAATATGATTTTCGGTGTGGCCGGCTAAGGGTAAATTAAGGAGATTTTTATATGAAAATGACAATGAGATGGTACGGTTCAAAATACGATACCGTAACTTTACAGCAGATTCGTCAGACAGCTTATGTAAAGGGTGTTATTTCTACTCTCTATAATAAAATGCCTGGTGAGTTGTGGACTGAAGCAGAAATCAAAGCTCTTAAAGACGAAGTTGAGGCTTCTGGTCTTACACTCGATGGTATTGAAAGCGTTAATGTAAGTGACGCAATCAAAACTGCCGGTGCAGACCGCGACAAGCACATAGATGCTTACATAAAGACTTTGGAGAATCTCGGAAAGAACGATATTCACATGGTCTGCTACAACTTTATGCCTGTTTTCGACTGGACCCGAACGGAGCTTGCTCGCGTACGTCCTGATGGTTCTACCGTAATGGCTTACAATCAGAAAGCCGTTGATGCAATCGATCCTGCAAAAATGTTCGACAGCATCGCCGGAGATATGAACGGAACTGTAATGCCTGGCTGGGAACCGGAGCGAATGGCAAAAATCAAAGATTTGTTCAAGATGTACGAGGGAACGACGGAAGATATCCTTTTCGACCGCCTCAAGTATTTCCTTGAAGCAATCATGCCAGTATGTGACAAATACGATATCAACATGGCAATCCATCCGGATGATCCGTCATGGAGCGTTTTCGGGTTGCCAAGAATCATCACGAGCCTCCCGAACATTCAGCGCATGATGAAGATGGTTGATAATCCTCACAACGGCGTTACTTTCTGTGCAGGAAGCTACGGAACAAATCCTGATAACGATTTGCCGGCAATGATTCGTGCTCTCAAGGGCAGAATCCACTTCGCTCATGTTCGCAACCTCCAGTTCAACGACGGTAAAAACGACTTCGAGGAAGCAGCACACCTTTCAAGCGATGGTTCTTTCGATATGTACGAGATTGTAAAAGCTCTGTATGACATCGGCTTTGAAGGTCCTATCCGACCTGATCATGGACGAATGATCTGGGGTGAAAAGGCAATGCCTGGCTACGGTTTGTATGACCGCGCATTGGGCGCATCTTACATCTGTGGTCTTTGGGAAGCGATTGAAAAAAGCGCAACACGCAAATAAAGCGTTAAAGAGGAATATATGAAACTTACATTAGAAGGGTTGAAAGACGTTGAAGGATGGAAAAAGGCTGACGTTGCTCTTCCGCAGTATGACATTGCAGCTGTTAAGGCAGAAACTGCAAAAAATCCTGCTTGGGTGCATTTCGGTGCCGGAAACATTTTCCGAATGTTCATCGGCGGAATCGCAGATACTCTCCTTGCTAAAGGTGAGAGCAAAACTGGTATCGTTTGTGCCGAGACTTTCAGTTTCGACATGATCGAGGAGATTTACAAACCTTATGACAATCTCGTCCTTGGCGTAACTCTCAAACCAAACGGTTCTGTTGAAAAACGAGTTATTGGTTCTCTTACAGAGGCCATCAGCTCAACTCCGTCAAATGCAGAGGGCTGGGCACGAATGAAGCAGATTTTTGCTTCTCCGACACTCCAGCTCATCAGCTTTACGATCACCGAGAAAGGCTATGCGCTCAAAAATGCTGCAAATGAGTATTTCCCGTATATCTCAGCTGATATCGAGAAAGGTCCTGACAGTGCATCTTCAGCAATGGCACAGGTTACTTCTTTGCTCTATCACCGCTTCAAGAATGGTGCTCTTCCGCTTGCTGTCGTTTCAATGGACAACTGCTCTCACAACGGCGAAAAATTGCAGAATTCTGTAATGACTCTCGCAAATGAGTGGTGCAAACGCGGATTTGTAACAAAAGATTTCATTGATTATCTCAGTGATGAGAAAAAAATCACTTTCCCATGGTCGATGATTGATAAGATCACGCCACGACCAAGCGTTGAAATCGGTAAGCAGCTTGAGGCTTCTGGCATCGAGAAGATGCAGCCGTTCGTAACGGAGAAAAAGACATTCATCGCTCCGTTCGTAAACGCAGAAGGCCCTCAGTATCTGGTTATCGAGGACAAATTCCCTAACGGACGACCTCCGCTAGAAAAAGCCGGTGTTTACATGACAGACCGTGACACCGTAAACAATGTTGAGCGAATGAAAGTAACAACTTGTCTGAATCCTCTGCATACGGCAT
>CAMVSS010000024.1 GCA_947170195.1 uncultured Treponema sp.
GTAAAAACCAGCGGCCTTCTTTAGTGATTGCGATTAACTGAACTGTATTTTTTTCGTCTATATTGCGGGCAACAGCTGCTGCTGAAACCAGAGAGATTTCATGCTCGCCTGATTTTCCGCCGTAAATTACTGTAACTTTCATTATAGTTCTCCCAATGCTTTTTCTGCCTCTGCGATTTCGTCGTAAGGCATTACTCTGTCTTTATAAATGATGCTGTTTTCGTGAGCTTTTCCGAGCAAAAGAACGATGTCGTCTTTGCCTGCCATTTTGAAAGCCTGTCTGATTGCGGTTGGTCTGTCCGGCGTGATGAACAGATCTTTATCCATGACTTTGCCGCACTTTTCTGCTCCGACGGCAATCATTTTCAAAAGCTCAACGCTGTCTTCACCGCGCGGGTCTTCGTCGGTCAAAATTACGATGTCGCAGAAGCGCGCCGCAATTTCTCCCTGAAGCGGGCGTTTTTTAAGATCGCGCTCACCGCCACTTCCGAAGAGGGCAATCATCTTACCTGAGCATCGGCGGCGCAACGGCGGGAAAATCGTCTCAAAGCTTGAAGGTGTGTGCGCGTAGTCAACGATAAGCTCGAACGGCTGTCCTTTGTCGATTACGGTCATGCGGCCTTTTACCGGAACAAGCTGTTCGACCAGTGCGGCAACTTTTTCGATTGGCTCGTTTGTGAGACGACTTACGGCTTCGATTGCCGCCATGAGATTGTATGTGTTGAATGCGCCCGGAAGGCTTGATTTTACATGGAATACTTTCGGCGGAACTGGCTTTGCGTGCTTGTCGATGACGTGAGGTTCTGTCATGTCGAATGTGAGGCCGAAGCGAGCCGAAGCGATATTTCGTCCGAGAAGAACAGGAATTGAATCAGGAATCTTTGGAAGAGGCTGAGCGTCAGCGCCCTCTGCGGCAGATTTTCCTGCCTTTCCTTCGGTTGTGAATCCTAGGACAGGCTGTTTAGTTGCCTTGATGAAGTAAGTTGCGCTCGGGTCTTCGAGGTTTACGATTCCGAATGACGGAACTGTGACTTTTTTGCCCAGGATTGTTTTTTCGTGATTGTGCTCGTCGAGCTTTCGGAAGAGATTTGCTTTGTCGTCGCGGTATTGCTCAAATGTGCCGTGGAATTCAAGATGCTCCAGCGTGACATTCATAAAAATACCGCAGTCAAAAAGAAGGTTTCCCGTGCGGTTTAATTTTGGAGAAAGTCCGTGCGAAGAAGTTTCGACTACAGCATATTCACAGCCGTTTTCGACCATTTCGTAGAGCTGTCGCTGGATAATCGTTGCTTCAGGAGTTGTCTGGTGCTGAGGATTTGCGATTGCCTCGTCTCCGAGCGAATACTGAACTGTAGAAATGAAGCCTGCTTTGTGCCCCGTAAGACGGAGAAGCTGCCACACGAATGAAACAGTTGAAGATTTGCCCTCGGTTCCCGTTACGCCGATAATTCCGAGTTTTGAAGAAGGATTGTCATAAAACTGTGCCGCAACCGGAGCCATGACCTTGCGGGCGTCGTCCACCTTGATGAAGACAGCGCTCGAATCTGTGCTTTTAGCACTTTTTTTCAATGCTTCTTCAATTTCTTTTTTTATATTTTCATCAAATTCACCTTGGAAGATGATAGCGGCAGCTCCGTTTTCAATTGCCTTCGGGATGAAAACATTGCCCGTGGTGTGCGTGCCCGGAAGTGCGAAAAAGAGCGAACCCGGCTTTACATCGCGGCTGTCAAAAACAAGGGAAGTGATTTCAGGATTGGCGGACTCTTCCTGTGAAAGCTCAGTTTTACCGTCAGAAGAAACGACGGTGTATTTAATAGTAGATAATGCGTCAAAAAGATTTTTCGTCATTTTCCCACCCGAAACGAAAAGATTCTTTCATTTTAGTATTTTGTCGTTTCGGTTTCAATGACCGTTAGTTCCCTTTTCGACGGAGTTTTGCTATGAAGAAAATCGCAAAAACACCCGAGATGATTCCTGCCGCACCGTTGCTGACAAGCATGGCGATTCCTACCGCAGGAATTCCGATGTCCGTAAAGTGCATCATAAAATAGAGCGGAGGTATGCGGAACACAAAGAGTCGCGTCAGATTTATAATCAGCGAAACCCGAGTCTTTCCGAATCCATACAAAAGACCCATGACCGAGGAATTTATGGAAATCAATATGACATCAAGCCGTTCATAAAAGAAAATTTTGTGAATTTCCTCAGCAAACGCGGCGTCTCCTTTTGCAAAAACGTTGATTATCGGGGTCATAAAGATAAAGGTCAGCAAAAAGAAAAATGCCGAGATCCAGATATTTATGAACAGTGTCTTGTAAAAAATTCTGAGCGCGCGCTGCATGTTGTTATTTCCGAGATTCTGGCTGATGAGACTTGCCTCCGCGTCCTGAAAACTTGACGGCGGATTTGTGGAAATTCCCCCCAGCCTGTTCGAAACTCCCAGCGCGCCTACAACCGTCGAGCCCATAGTCGCACACATCGAGTTTACGATGACTTTTCCGAACGCGAACACGAATTTCTCAAGGAAAACGGGAACGCTCAGATTTGCGAGCGGGAAAAGAAAAGTCTTTCTGAAAGAACATGCCCTGAAACTCAGGCGGAACGGATTTTTTTTCGAAGTCATGTTGAACAGGGCGATTATCGTAAGGATTGCATGACTCGTGAGCGTCGATACGGGAAGAAGGAGCATCGCCGTATTTACGCTGACCGCACCAGAGTTGAGCACGTTGATGATAACGATGTTAAGCCCGGTCTTTACGAGCAGCACGAGGGTATTGAAATACATGATGACCTTCGTATTGCCCCGCGATTTTTCTATTGAAAGATAAATCGTGTTTATGAACTGAAAGATGATTCCAAAAATGGTGAGGATGAAAAAATATGTTCCCTGCGTGATCAAGTCAGCCGGCATACGCAGCAACTTTAGGAACGGATAAGCGAACGGAACGGCGAGAGAAAGGATCAGCGCGCCGATAAAAATACCGAGAAAGAAAAGCGTACTGATTTGAGTGCGAACTTTCTGCATGTTGCCCGCACCGTAGCTGCGCGAAATCAATATTGAGCCGCCGAGAGAAAGTCCCGAACCGATGGCGAAAAGCATTGTCTCAATCTGACTGATAAAAGAAACCGTGCTGACGACACCTGCGCTCATGTTCGCCGCGATTATGGTATCAATCAGCTGGAAAATCTGGCTCAGGCTTGAGTAGAACAGGAGCGGGAGCGCGATGAAGAAAATCGTCTTGAATTCTCCGCCCGTAAGAATCATCTGCCTGCGTTGCTCTTCCTTTTCGTCGAGGATGACTTTGTTTTCCGATGCAGATTTTGTTGCGCTGACAGCAGCGTTCTTGTCTTCCATTCCTTTATGCTCCATGATGGTATCGTAACGCGAGCATTTTTTAAAATCTGTACATATTTTGCGATTTATCATTAAAAACACTCATATTTTGTTGTTCCATCATTTGTTCCGTAGTATACTGAGCGCATGGTAGTGACAAATACATCAGCCCCGGAAGATTACCGCTTTACTGAAACCGGTCTCGGACTGAGCCTCATAAAAAAATCACGCGCAAACACAAATCCGATCCGGCATTTTCATCCGTGGTGGGAAATCCTCTACATCGTTTCCGGCGAGCGAACATTCTTCTACGCAAACAGAACTCTCCACATCCAGGCGGGAACGTTCCTGTGCATCGCGCCGGGAGTGCTCCACCGCGCAGTCAATCCCGCGGACGAAGTATGCCGGCTCTACAACGTATATTTTTCGGACTGCGGAGCCGCTACCCCGTCATTCGATTACCGCATGAAGATGATTCTGCCTCTTCTTGAAAAAATGGAGCCTTGCACCGTCCTTTCCCCGCAAAACCAGGACAAAGTGACGGATTTTTTTGCGCACATGGGGCAGGAAATCATCCGCTTGCAAAACAACCCGTCGGCTCCGGAGTTCGCAGATTTTGCGGAGGGCAATTCCGACCTTCCCGTGCGGCCGGAGACTCAGGCGATGGTCTGGGGGCTTTTATGCGAAATGCTTGTCACCGTAATGCGTCAGGGGCGAGGAAACAACGTCGCGCTGCAACCGACCGAGGCAATGAAAGGTCATCTCGCACCCGTCATAGATTTTCTCAACACGAACTATTCAAAACCGCTCTCCCTGGAGGAAGTGGCAAAGAAATTCGGCATTACGGCAAGTCATCTGAGCCGAACATTCAAGATTGCCACCCGATTCGGATTCGTGGAATACATAAACAACCTGCGCGTCTCGGAAAGCTGCCGTCTTCTCCGAACAACGAAACTTTCCGTGCTCGAAATCGCCCTGAAATGCGGCTTCGGGAGCGTAACTCAGTTCGGAAGATGTTTCCGCGAGCTGACAGGTGTCTCTCCGCGAGCGTACAGAAAAAACATAGAATGAGCATCTCGGAAAATATTTTTCAGCTTGCTCTGATTTTCTGGCAATCTTTAAAAACTGAAGTTTTTAGAGGTAACTTCTGAAACTGTTTTGAGATATTCAAAATAAACAAAATCTACTATACTTTTTCCGAAAGGAAGGGGAATTATGGACAACGAAGAAATAAAACAGAAACTTTTACAGATCGAAGATACACAGCTGGACTTTACGGTTGTCATGACCGGAAAAGAAAGCACCCGCGTAAACGGACTTTACAAACCAGATACTCACGAAATTCTTCTTCACAACAAGAATTTCAAGAGCGACATGCAGCTCATATATACGGCAATTCATGAATATGCCCATCACTTGATCACAGAAGACCAGCTTGCAGAGAGCGGGGGAAGACTTCCGGTAAAGAGCGCGAAAGTTCACACGGCGGCATTCTGGGCACGGTTCCATCAGCTGCTCCAAAAAGCCGAGGAGCTGGGAATATACAAAATCTCGCTCGAAGAAGCCCCGGAACTCAAGGAATTGACCGAAAAAATCCGCAAGGAATACATGGAAGTCAACGGAAAGCTGATGCAGGAATTCGGAAAACTGCTCGCAAAAGCACACGCGCTCTGCGAGCAGGCAAATATCCGCTATGAAGATTATCTCGACAGAATCCTCTGTCTGCCTCGCAACACCGCAAAAGACATCACGAAAGTCGGAGTGGTTGAGGTAAATCCTGCGCTCGGCTTCGACAACATGAAAAAAGTCGCCATGCTCAAGAAAAGCGAGGACAGGGAATCGGCTTCCCAGCAGATTTTAAGCGGCAAGTCACCGGACACAGTTACCGAGCTTATGAAAAAAGCCGCCAGAAACGAAGATCCTCGCTCGAAGCTCGAAAAAGAAAAGAACCGCCTTACCAAGACAATTGAGGCACTCCAGCAGCGCCTACAATACGTGGAGGAAAGCCTTGAGAATATGTAATGCACGGACACTGACTGCGGGCGCGGCGCTGCTCGTCCTTTCGGCGGCGTTCGCTCCCTCACCGCTTGCAGCCGCTTCCACCTTAAAAAAAGAAAACGATTCGTCTATAAGCATGCCAAGCTCTCCGAGCATGCCATCGCTTTCCGCTCCGTCCATTGGAAGTGGCTTCTACATGCCTGGCAGCAAGGATTTTTATTCCGGATCGACACCGGGCTATACCGGCAAGGGAAAAAACTCTTCGCAGGCATCCGCTTCTTCAACAGGTACGGCGAACGCCTCTTCTCAGGAAAGTGGTGCGGCATCATCATCATCCGTGCAGAGCACTTCGCAAACCGCAACATCCCAGCCATCCACGGCAAACGCGCTTTCTGCGCTTACGTCAATCTCAAACGCAGGGAATTCGCTCTCAAATCAGCTGACCGCAGGCGATATCTCCTCGCTCAACAATCTCGGGCTGTTCAATTCGATTTCCGGCATCCTTGGAAACTCAAACTCGCTTTCTTCATCGGCCAATTCTGAAAATCCAATCCTCTACTCACAGAACAGCGCGGACTCAAAGACGCTCCAGCAAATTCTGACCGAACTCAACGAGCTTAAAAATCAAGTTTCCCAGAACGGAAATCTTCCTTCCGGCGAATCTGCATTTGTAAACACCAAAAAGACCGAGCCTAAAATCCTCCGCTTCAACGTGAACGGCTACGACCTGCTTTCCACCTGCCGAAAAACTTATTTCTCCGAGCAGGAATCCGACGGAACTTTTCTCCTGACCGGAGACCGAAAATATGTCGCGGACGGAAAGTCACGGAGCGAAACGTTCTATTTTTACTTCAAGGCGGACGGAAACGATGGCGGAATCATGAAGTACAAAGTGTCTCCGGCGGTAAGTCAGGATTACGAAAATCAGAATTCTTTCCTCTACCAGCTGATGTCAAAATCTGAACTGACGGCACAGCGCACTGGCAACCTTGTCACGCTCCGCGCATCCGAACAGAACTGGAAGATGGACATCCTTCTCTCACTTGACCGTTAATTTTGGAGTCAGATATGAATTGCTTGCATGAAGGCCTCATTCAGCTTGGATTTGAGAAAAATGAATTTTATGACGTTCCCGTGCTTCCGCTCCAAGAGCTTGAGGCAAAGATGGAACAATACATTTCCGCGTTGCAGGAATACAATGCGAAATTCGATCTCATAAATACGGATGACCACGAGGAAATTGCCGTAAAGCACATCCTCGACAGCCTTTCCGGGCTTCCCCAGCTGTGCAAAATCATCTCCGAGCGATACGCATCTTCTCAAAACCTTTTGCTCGCCGACATCGGCTCCGGGGCGGGGCTTCCAGGAATTCCGCTTTCAGCTGCGCTCCCGCAGTTTCCGTTCGTGCTCGTCGAGCGAATGACCAAGCGTTGCGGATTCTTAAACCACTGCGCCCAGCTTTTGGGCCTCAAAAACGTCACGATTGAAGAAAATCAGGCTGAACGGCTCGAACAGAAACGATTCACCCTGTGCGTGTTCCGGGCATTCCGTCCGCTCGAAAAAAAGATGGCGAAAGTTCTTTTGCGCATTCTGCAGGACGGCGGCGTTTTGTGCGCTTATAAGGCACGGCGCGAAAAAATCACCGAGGAGATGGAAGCTCTTCCTCAAAAACCGGCATACTCTGTCACGCCGCTAACAGTTCCATTTCTTACGGAAAACACTTCTGACGGCGAAGAACGCGAGCGAAATTTGGTTGTTATCGAAAAAACATGATATAATTATTGCAAAGAAGGCGTAGTAAAAATTGCTTCCGTGTGATTTTCACTACGAAAGAGTTCTTGCCTTTGGCAACAACCCGCTATACGTTGCCTCCGTGCAACGCCGGAGATAGCGCAAACGCTGGGTTTATAAGGAGTTTATTATGAAAAAGTACATCACTATCAGCCGTGAATATGGTTCAGGCGGAAGACTAATCGGAAAGATGGTGGCGGAACAGCTCGGCTACAAATTTTACGATAAAGAAATAATCCTCATGGCTGCCGAAGAAAGTGGTCTTTCAGCAGAATTCATCGAAAAGACTGAGCAGAACATTTCTTCAGGCTGGCTGTACAATCTCCTTCTAGGCACAACATTTGCAGGGACATCAAGCGGAAACACTTCCGGTCAGCCGATGGGTCAGGCAACCCTTCCTTTGCAGGACCAGGTGTTCAACGCAGAACGAAAAATCATCCTCGATCTGGTAAAAGAGCCTTGCGTAATCGTCGGACGATGCGCGGACTATATTCTCTCAAATTCTGAGGCAATCGACCAGAAAGATTTGCTCAACGTCTTCATCTACGCCGACATGGACGAAAAACTCAAGAGAATCGAGGAAATCTACAAGGAATCTGAAGGTGACGCGCGCAAGCAGATCATTCAGATCGACAAACGCCGCGCAAATCATTACAACACTTTCACCGAAAACACATGGGGTGACCGCAAAAATTACGACATGCTCATCAACAGTTCTTCTGTCGGCATCGAAGCGACCGCCAAATGGATTGTAGAACTGGCAAAAAGAGCATAGAATCAAAAAATCGTTTTGGAAGAGCAGCGGCGAGCTGTTTTTTTCAATAGGGAATCTCTAAAAATTGCAATAGAGATGCCCAATATATTTAACAAGGAAAAGGTAAGGAAAAATGAAAAAAATTTTGTTTATTGCCTCTGTACTGGTTTTTGGTGCGTCCATGTTTGGTGCGCCAAAAAAGAACGCTGTAAAGATATCTTTGGATGACACGCCTATCGGCTGGGCTTCCTACACAGGTACGACAGATCTCGCCGGAGAAACAGTAACTCCACCTGACGCAACCCGAGGAACAGTCGGAGGTTTTGGCGGACAGGAAATCACGGTAACAAACCGCGCTGAGTTGCTCGACGCCGTAAAAATCGAGGGAAAGAAAATAATCTACATTCAGGGTCTCATCGATATGACCGACACAGGTGATGGTTCCCTCATTCCGTCAACAGTTACAGGCTCAACACCGGGACTTGACCAGTTCATCGCAGAACGAACTGCCGGAACTGTAATCCCTTGCCAGAACTACAAGGAATGGAAGGTAAAATACACCGGTTCATTCAAGGCATCTGACGATCAGTATGGTCCTGTCGGAGAAGTTCAGGCAAAACTGAACGCTGACTGGGGAGAAAGAATCATCCTCCGCATTAACAACGACACAACCATCATCGGTCTCGACCAGAACTCTGGAATTCGCGGCGGTTCATGGCAGATTATCGACGTAAACAACGTAATTGTCCGAAACCTTTCAATCGGAGACTGCTACAATCCTTTCCCGCTCATTGAATCTGACGACGGACTCAACGCAGACTACGACTGCATCACAATCCGCTCATCAAAATACGTTTGGATCGATCACTGCCGCCTCTACTCAACATACAGCGTAGAAGATCTGAACACCGACAAATACGAGACAAGCGACCACGAAAAGACAAAGTGGCAGGTTTATGACGGTCTTTGCGACATCACACGAACATGTGACTTCGTAACCGTTTCTTGGTGCAAAATCATGAACCACGAAAAAACCATGCTCATCGGAAACAGCGACAAATTCACTGCGGACGTAAATCACCAGACAATTACACTCCATCACAACTGGTTTGACTCTTGCGTTCAGCGACTTCCTATGGTTCGATTCGCAACACTGCACATCTTCAACTGCGTATACACAAACATGAAACGCTACGCAATCGACCGCCGCCAGGACTGCCGTATCATCTCTGAGAACAACTACTTCGAGACCGAGATAAATTCTCTTACCGCAAACGTAAAGGGAAGTTTCTTCGACAAGGGCAGCATCAATGTAAAGAAAGCCGGAATGAGCGCAACTCCGTCTTGGAATCCTGCAAGCTACTATAAATACAAGCTCGATCCTTCAAAGACTGTTCTCAAGACTGTTCAGGCTCAGGCTGGAAACACTGGAACATTCGTAAAATAACCGATAGCGAAACTTGCTGATTGGCACTTGATAGGTCTGTTCCGTTTATGATGGAGCAGACATTTTCTCAGTTTTTTATGCCGGTTTCAAAAAGCACAGACTTTTGAGACCGGCTCTATTTTTTTGACAGACTTGGAGTAAAGAAATGAATTCTGATTTGAATGAAATTCGATTTGAGATTGACGACACGCACACACTCGCGCAGGCAATTCAAGATGCGACCTCAGCAGGAAAAAACAAAAATCAGCTTGCAGATTCTTCGAATCAGACCATACACATCATTTTAAAAGACGGAGTTCATGCGGGACTTGAGCACGAGCGAATTTTCTACAACTTGGCTAATCCGCTCATAATCGAGAGCGAGTCGAACAATGCTGATTCCTGCTTTCTCAAAAGCGAGAACTGCGAGGCGTTCCACAAGGACACAGAAAACCGAGCTGTAATCACGTTCGGCGAGAACTGCACCAACGTCACACTCCGCGGATTCACCATCGAAAACACGCACATCAAGACAATGGATGACGCAAATCTTGGCAATCAGGCCGAGGCAATCTGCTTCCACAACCAGAAAGGCTTTTTGTACTGCGAGAACATGAAATTCATCAGCCGCCAGGACACGATCCACGTAAAAGGATTCAGCCATTTCAAGAACTGCTATGTTGCCGGTGACGTCGACTTTATCTGGGGCTACAACGACACATCCCTTTTTGAGAACTGCCACATCCACACGATAAAGGACAACCGCGGCTCAGACCGTCCGGCGTATGTGCTTCAGAGCCGTTCCCTAAATTCCCGCCCCGGCTTCCTATTCCAGAACTGCACTTTCACAGCGGACGACCGCGGCAAGAACGCTAAAATCTACATCGGACGCTCTCAGGGCACCGGAAAAAAAGACAGCGTTGACCGCTGGGACTCAATCGCGCTCATAAACTGCACCGTTTCAGAGGAATACGACGAGGCATTGTGGACTGACGAAGACGGAACCCGCGCTGTTTACCCGGAAAAAGGCAGCGCGCTTTGCGGATGGCGTGAATTCGGCACGAAAATTCAGCACAAGGACGGAACGATATCGGAATACGACACCTCAAAGCAGGAAAAACACGGTTATACGATGACCGAAAATGACCTTTCCCAGCTCCAGAAGGAAATCGAAACAACAAAATCAAAGCATTTTTAATTCGAAAGAAGTTTTAAAACATTCTTAAAATATTTTGTGGGTTTTCTTCAACCTTTCAAACTTAAAAATGCAAAAACAATACGTTCTTATTTATTGTTAAAAAAATCGTTCAGATTAAAATATAAAAGCTGTTTCAAAAGTTCAGGAGACCTTTTGAACCGGTTCCAAATTTACCTCAAAAACCGAAGTGAAATGAGGTTTTTGTAAGCAATGTTTCAAAAGCAACCGACTCTTGAGACTTGCTCTATAATCGACCTACGGTTCGACGGAGTAAAAAAATGTTTAACGTAAAGATTGAAGATTTTGGCGGAAAGAGTGACGGAGTTTTCGATAATTCAGCTGCATTTGAAGCTGCTTTTAACGAAATCAAAAAAAATGGAGGTGGCACATTAACTCTTGGAAAAGGAAAATGGTCTACCGGTCCGATCGACATTTACAGCAATACGACGCTTGAGCTTCTGGAAGGTGCCGAACTTTCTTTTATTACCGATCCAAAC
Organism: uncultured Treponema sp.; assembly: GCA_947170195.1. GTDB lineage: Bacteria > Spirochaetota > Spirochaetia > Treponematales > Treponemataceae > Treponema_D. Next base: position 10,999 of record CAMVSS010000024.1, read on the forward strand.
GCATATCCACCTGCTTTTACCCGCTGGGAAGGTGTTGAATGTTACGCTATGCATGCTCTCGTTCGCGCTGCAGACGCAAAAAACATAAAAATCATTGGAAAAGGCACAATCAACGGTAACGGAAAAGACTGGTGGGAATTAAAAAAAGCTAAAAAAGCGCGTGGTCAGTCAAAACCTGAAGATTCATACGAACTTATACTTGCCGAAAAAAACCCTGGATTTGAAACCCAGCCGGGCGGTGGCGGCGGACGCGAAATGCAGTTTTTGCGCCCAAGCCTCGTTGAATTCATCAACTGCGAGAACGTAACTCTTGAAGGTGTAAAAATTATGAACTCGCCTTTCTGGACAGTTCATCCGGTATATGTAAAAGGCCTTGTTCTGAAAGATCTCCACATCGAAAACCCATACGAAGCTCCGAATACCGACGGCATCGACATCGACTCATGCGTTGACGTTTCCATCCTTCACTGTACAGTTTGCGTCGGTGATGACGGCATCTGTCTCAAGTCAGGATCTGGCCTGGACGGAATCCGCGTCAACAAACCGACCGTAAACGTAACGATCAAGGACTGCACAGTACGCTTTGCCCACGGAGGAATCGTCCTCGGTTCAGAAACTGCCGCCGGAATCCAGCACGTACACGCCGAAAACTGCGATCTTAGCGGAACCGACCGCGGAATCCGAATCAAGAGCAGACGCGGACGCGGCGGCGATCTGTACGACATCGAACTCAAAAACCTCGTCATGAATGATACACTCTGCCCGATTGCCATGAACATGTACTACAAATGTGGCATCACAGACACAAAATCTCCGCTTTTCAGCCTCGAAAAGCAGCCTATCACGAGCGAGACACCGCGCATCCACGACGTAAAAATCATCGGATGTACGGCAAAGAACTGTCGGGCAAGCGCAGGCTTCATCGTCGGTCTTCCAGAAATGCCAATCGACAACCTCGAAATCCGCGACTGCGACTTCTCTACAGACGAAACATCTTCAGAAAGCCCGATGGATAGCGACATGTTCTACGGACTTCCAGAAGTGACAGTAAAAAGCTTCCGCGTTCGAAACGCTCCGGGCGCAAAATTTGAGAACGTTAAGATTCAGGGGCCAAAGGAAGCATTTATTTACGAATAAGAGTATGGGTTAACCATATATCTTGCTGCTTGCGGTGGTTTGACATAGTTCAGCCGCCGCTTTTTTTGTATAATGAGGCATGAGCCACTTTTCTGAAAATCATCCCGCCGTTGACCTTTTTTATTTCGTTGTGGTGATTTTTTTTACAGTCACATTCCGTCATCCGATTTTTTTAACATGCTCCCTCTTCTGCGCGCTTTCCTGCAACCTCGCGCTCTCAAACAAAAAAGCTCTCCTTTATTTTTTGCTGATGATTCCGTTTTTCGCCCTCCTCTCATGCCTTAACCCGCTCGTGAGCCATTGGGGCGACACCGTGCTCTTTCATGCGTTCGGCAACCATAAACTGCCATTTACGTTCGAGGCCCTGTGCTACGGGCTGAATATGGCGCTGACTTTCATCTCCGTCATCATGTGGTTTTTCTGCTACGGAAAAGTCATGACGAGCGAGAAATTCATCTATCTCTTCTCAAAATTCATTCCGTCGGTTTCGCTAATGCTCGTAATGATTTTTCGCCTGCTTCCGTCGCTTTCAGCCCGCTATGCGGACATAAAGGAAGCCAGAAGAGCCGCCGGAATTGCCCAAAAAACATCCGTTGCAGGGCGGCTGACAGAAGGATTCTCCGTGCTGAACACTCTTTTTGTAAGGCAGCTCGAAGATACGCTCGATACGGCAAAAAGCATGGAAAACCGTATGTACGGGATCGGAAAGCGCACGTTCTACTACCGCTACCATTTTTCCATTGCCGACGCTGTTTTGCTCGCTGCATTTGCGCTTTTGTCCGGGCTGTGTGCGTTTGGCGTGGCAGAAAAAATCGTGCGCGCAGATTTTTACCCGAAGCTGAATTTTGCGCCGATTCACTGCGGGAAAAACGGACTTTTTGCCGTTTTCCTGTCATTCTGCACACTGCTTTTGATTCCGACATTGCAGAACATATTCTGGCGCGTGCGATTTCAGTTAAAACAAGGTGGAATTGATGATGAATAAAGAACTCGTAAATCTTGAACGATTTTTTAGAGATGATGAACGTGGCAAAACTGCGGAAAAAATCATCCGTGCTGGCGATTACGTTGCCGTATTCGGTCGCTCAGGCTCCGGCAAGACGACGCTGTTGAACGAGCTGAACGAAGATTTGCGAAAAAAAGGAATCAGAACCGGCTATCTGCTCCAGAACATTGATGCCCAGATTGTCACCGACAAAGTCTGGCATGAGCTTTCATTTGCCTTGGAAAATCTCGGCACACCGTCCGAGGTGATGAAATTGCGCGTCGCGGAAATGACAAACTATTTCGGGCTGCAGGATTGGTTCGAAAAAGACATCTCTTCTCTTTCCGGCGGACAAAAACAGCTTCTGAACCTGGCTTCGGTGATGGCTTCCGCTCCCGACGTAATTCTGCTCGACGAACCGACAAGCCAGCTCGATCCGGTGTCAGCCCTGAACTTTCTGAACACAGTAAAAAAAATAAATCTGGAGCTTGGCACGACGGTAATTTTGGTCGAGCAGCGCCTGGAAGAAGTTTTTTCTGCCGGAGACAAGTGCATTTTTATGCAAGACGGAAAGATTTCGGCATTCGATTCCCCGCAGAACGTCGGGAACCGCCTTTTTTCCGAAAAATCCGCGATGATTCTGAGCCTCCCTTCCCCGATGCGTATTTTTTACGGCATTGCTGCTGATTTTTCTCAGTCTTCCAAGTGTCCGCTTTCAGTTCGCGACGGAAGAAACTGGCTTGAGTCGCTTGGAGCTTTTCTTCCGGCTCCGACCCGCTCAACCGATTTTACTTCCAAAGAAAAACACGCGCCCGCATGCCCACCGTTTGCCATCCAGCTGAAAAATGTTTTTTTCCGCTACGAAAAAAAAGGACGCGACGTGCTGAAAGACGCGACGGTTTCCGTTCCAGAAAAATCTGTGTTCGCCGTTGTCGGCGGAAATGGCAGCGGAAAATCCACCCTGCTCAAAGTGATGTGCGGCGTACGCAAACCGTATGCGGGCAAAATACACACCACCGGCTTTGCCGCGATGCTCTCACAGGAACCGAAAAACATATTCACGAAAAGCACGGTGCGCGAGGAACTGGAGGAATGTTCTTCCGACCGCGCCCAGCTGGAGGAAGTCATCTCCGTCTGCGAGCTTTCGGCAATCCTGAACCTGCATCCGTTTGATATTTCGGGCGGTGAGGTGCAGCGACTTGCGATTGCAAAACTTCTGCTCAAAAATCCGAAAATCCTTCTGCTCGACGAACCGACAAAGGGCATGGACAACGCCTACAAAACCCGCTTCGCAGCTTTCTTAAAAACACTTGCGGCTCGTGGAGTCACAATAATCATCGTGAGCCACGACCTCGAATTTTGCTCGATAGCGGCGGATTTCGTCGGGATGTTCTTTGACGGACAGCTTTCATCGGTGCTTCCTCCGCGCCAGTTTTTTGCGCGAAACAATTTTTACACGACGAGCGCAAACAGAATGTGCCGACGCTACTTCCCTGAGGAAATCACCGCGGAGGGAGTTATCGAGGCAATCCGTTCCCTGGCGAATAAAAAAGCGGGCGCGACGGAGGCCGCAAAATGATAGCTACCATTTCAGCCCTGTGCGCCCTGATTCTCCTCGTATTTTTGCTCTTTGAGAGAACGCATCCCTCCGCCCGAAAACTCGTCGTCCTGGCTTCCCTCTGCGCTTTTGTCACGCTGGGCAGACTGATTTTTGCTTTTTTCCCGCTTTTTTCGCCTGCGATCGGTCTGATAATGCTTTTCGCAGTCTGTACAAGCCCCCTCGAAGGGTTCGTGATCGGGTCGGTGAGCGTTTTGTGCAGCAATTTTTTGTTCGGTCAGGGAACATGGACGGTCTTTCAGATGTTCTCCTATGGGCTTGCAGGACTGATTTCGGGTTTTCTCCGTCCGCTCTTTTTCGGACGCGCAGACACATTTTGTCTCCACCAGCGTTCCGTCCGTTCCTTCATAAAAATCATTTTGCTTGCAGCCCTCGGATTTTTCGTCGTCATGTGCATTACCGGCCCGATTCTCGACATGAGCGGATTTTTCTTCATGGGAACAAACGACATTTCGTATTTAAAAGTGCTGATTTTGGGAGGAATTCCGTTCAACATTTCGACCGCAGTATCAACATCCATCACGATTGTGATTTTTGCATTTCCTGTTTTCTTTGAGATGAACAGAATTGACCGAAAGCTCTAAAACCTGATCTTTACGCCGAACGAAATTATGATTCCAGGCATAGGATAGTCGTCGATGCTTTCGTAACGCCTGTTCAGAATGTTGTCCGCCCGCACGTATGGCGTAAAATGCTTCCAGATTGTCAGATTCAATGCCGCATTCACAAGAAAGTACGGCTCAAGGTACGTCGTGTTCAGATTTGAGATGTAGCGTTTTCCCATGTAGTCAACCGAAGCGGTAAAATTGAACTTAGAGAAATTAAGCTGGGCAAATGCCGAGCCTGTAAAATCCGGCGTCCACATGATTTTGTTTCCGTAAGTCTTTTTGTCCGAGCGGTCGAGAAGCTTCGTGTACAGATATTCTCCGCTTGCGCCCAGCACGAAATGGTCATCAAAAAATCCGCGCTTAAGATTAAAATCCACGCCGAAATAGAATGCTTTCTTAGCGTTTTCCGTCGTCGAGTTGCTCCAGACAATCTTGTCCTCATAATAGTTCGTGAATGCGCAGACAGAAAACGGAATCCAGAACCGCTTTGCGTTCAGCGTAAATTCCGCGCCCCAGCCTTTTTCAGGCTTCAGGTTTGGATTTCCCGAAAAACCGCTTCCCTGCCAGTACAAGTCGTCCATGTTCGGAAATTGCACCATCCGATAACCGTCGAGCAGGATTTCCACATAGTAAAAATCCGCGCAGAATCCAAGCTTCGGCACGAACGCCCAGTTTTTTCCGCAGAATTTTACCGCCATCGGAACCGTTATCGAGAAAATGTCGTTGAAGAAGACTTTTGTCGTCTCCTTAAAAACGCCGCTTATCTGATTGTGCGTGCCGTCCGACGTGGATCTCAGGTGAGTAAAGTCAAAAGAAACTCCGGCCGTCTGCTTAATCTTGTTCCAGCGGTAAACTTCGATTGCGTTTGAATATTTGAAATCATTTATGAAATGCTTGCTTTTTCCGTAATCGTCGTCATAAAACCGCGTTGTTTTTATCCATGCGAACGTATTCTTCAGGTTGAACGAATCCAAAATTCCGGGATTGAAGACAGAAAGCGACAGGCTGTTGTTCCAGTCTTCCTGCAAGCCGATGTTTGTTGATGTCTCCGAGCCGGGGATGTGCTTGTGCCCGATGTAGAACATATCCGACAGCGTCAGGCTGCTTCCGCCTGAAAAATAATGAGTGTACATCCCGTCGGCATTCGCGTCCTTTACATCGGAGTTCTCGCGCTTCTTCAATTTGCCCTTGTACGTCTTGTAGATGAATTTGTTCTGAGCGTAAGTCCCTTTTGCCGAAATTTTCAGATAATCCGACTCGCCCAGCTGCCCCGAATACTGAATGTTCTCCGAAAATGTGTCGAAAGGCACCGAATCAGTCAAGTAAGACTTTACCGTAGAATCCGAGAAAATGTGATGACCTGACTCAAGTTTTTTTGTGGTGATGTAGATTGCTCCGCCGACAGCACCCTCATCTTCCACGCCCTCGGTAAATCCGCCGCGCACAATCTCTACTTTCTCGATGTTCTCCATGTTGAGCGTCGAAAAATCGAACGTGCCGTACTGGGCGTTGTTCATGCAGATTCCGTCAACAACGACGCGCACAGTCTCGTCAGTAAAACCACGGATTGAAGGCTTGCTCTCAAGACCATACGGTCCATATTCGAGCATCTGAATTCCCGCGGATTTCAGCAACGCGCTCATATCCTCGAAGTGCAGTTTCTCTATGTCCTCTGCGGTAAAGACCTGACGCTGTTCCACAACCGGCGTGTCAATGTAAGTCACGACTTCCGGAAGAACAATGTCAGGCTCAGAAGTGACTTCTTCTTCCGCACTCTGTGCAAAAAAAGGCAAGCAAAGGAAAAGGACTGAGATAATCAGGCAAATAATTTTCATGATTTGATTTTTAATGAAGAGGTATCCAAAAATAACAGAATAAGGCGGCAGTGTGCCACCAGTCTATTCGCAGCGTGCCACTCGTCGAGTAGCACGCTCCCACCAGATATGGAGCACGTGCGAAAAGCTGTTTTTAGTTAGAACGGGTACAGTCGCTATAGCTCGCAAAATAACCGTTTTCGATAGTGAACGTTGTCTTTGCTTCTTCAAGAGTTGCAGTTGAAGTTGTGCCGCCAGCTTTGTATGCACCAGAAAGAGATACTGTGTTTTTTAGAATCTGAAGATCCTTAAAAGCAACCGCATACCATTTTCCGACATCTGGAGCTTCAGAAGAGTCTGAAGAATATGTCCAGTCAGCTTTCGCTGCACGTGTATATTTAAAATAGATATATCCTGATGTAGCTGAAGTCCAGGATATTGAAACATTATCGCCTGCATATGTTGTGCTTCCATTATAAGCATTTGAAAATGTAGAACCGCTGATTATGAAGTTCTCGCCATAAGAACTTGTCCATGTACCATAAATTCGTTCATCAGAAGTTAGATAATTGTATATAAGAAAATCACTGAGAGAATTATCATCATCCGTTTCCTGCTGACATGACATAAGTCCAAAAGAAAATACGATGACTGCTGCTGCAAGGATGACCTTTGCCTTGCGACCAAATGAGAAAAATGAATTTTTCATTGAAAAAAATCTCCAGATTCCGAAATTGCGCAGAATCTAAAAAATAAGGATGCATCACTTCATACCGAAAGATGTGACGCCGATTGCGTGGGCGTCGTGAGTTTACCAAAGTTTCCCGGCTCGTACACCCCGCGTTTGCGGAGAAAATCAAATCTTCCCAGTTTCCCAGTGATTGTGCTGATTTTCTTGATTTGTTGTCAGCGTGCTTACGGTTGCGCACTCAGTTCAGGCTTTTCACCTGATTCCATTGAAATAAACCGAAGACAACATATCAAAATTATAGGCTAAAAACAAGAGTGTCCGAAAAAATACGGCTCAAACGCACTCCGCACGAAATTAGGCATGCTGACTTTTCTTCATAATGGACATATACTGAGGCAAATTATAAAGCAAGGAGCTGAAAGCCATGGTAATAGACATGTCAATTTTGTTCACCGTTTTGGCCGCTATTTTTCTTTTGACCGGTTTGATCGGCACGGTTGTACCAGTCCTTCCCGGCCCTCCGATTGCATGGGCGGGGCTGCTCCTCTCGTATTTTACTCTGGAAACAAAAATTACTGTTCTTATGCTGATTTTGACCGGTGCCGCTGCGATCTTCGTCACCTTCCTGGACAATATTTTTCCGTCGCTCATGACAAAACGCGCTGGCGGAAGCAAGGCAGGCGTAATAGGCTGCACAATCGGAACCATCATCGGCTTTTTTCTGGGACCGGTCCTGCTCCTGCTCGCTCCGTTTACGGGAGCATTCATCGGCGAGCTGATCCATGATTCCTCGGACGTAAAAAGGGCGTGGCATGCTGCAAAAAACGCATTTTTCGGCTACATGCTCGGAATAGGAATCAAAATCATCACAGTCAATGTCTTCATCTGGATTTTTGTCTGGGCAGTGATTCTTTAAAGGGATCTTCGAAAAAGCGATGCTCAAAAACTGCATCCGGCACGTCTCTCCGCGCATCAAAATCGAGGAAGTTCGGCAAAATCCAAACAGCCACTTTCGATATTGATACTTTCAAAGTAATGGAATATAATTTTCTTATTATTTTCTTTTTATAGGAGAACCAACAAAAATGGCAAAAGTAGTAACTTTTGGTGAATTGATGCTTCGCATCCAGCCTGCTGATTATTATCGTTTCGTACAGGTTGACTCAATGACAACAACTTTCGGAGGTGGAGAAGCTAACGTTTCTGTTTCTTTGGCTAACTATGGAAACGAATCTTACTTCGTTACAAAGCTCCCGACACACGAAATCGGACAGGCTGCTGTAAACTCACTCCGCAAATATGGAGTTCACACAGAATACATCGTTCGTGGTGGTCCACGTGTTGGTATCTACTACAACGAGAAAGGAGCTTCTCAGCGTGGTTCAAAATGTGTTTACGACCGCGCAGGATCATCAATCCAGCTCGCTAAACCAGAAGAATTCAACTGGAAAGAAATCCTCAAGGGTGCTTCTTGGTTCCACATCACAGGTATCACACCAGCTCTCGGACCAAACATGGTAACTGCTTGTATCGAAGCTTGCAAAACAGCTCGCGAAATGG
>CAMVSS010000025.1 GCA_947170195.1 uncultured Treponema sp.
CCAAGCATTTGCGCCTGTTGGAGCGGTCGTCCTTGACGAAAAATTCCAAACTCCTGTTGAATTTGTCACTGCCGCTCCACTTCCACCTGTTCCGCTTCCACCAGTCCCAGAACCGCCGTTACTTACAGCTAATGCTGAGCCTGAGTTTGCTGCGTAGAACAGTTCAAGATCTGAGACGGCGTCGTCGTTGAGTGAGCAAGCTGTAAATGCCAGTGCAAGTGCGGTGACTGCGGTAAGAGAAATAATTTTGCCTAATACTTTTTTCATACATAACTCCTTTTAAAAAATCCGCGGTTAGCGGGGGCATGGTAAAGCTCATAACTCTCTCGAATGAAAATATAACAGAACGGTAAAATAAAAATAAATTATAAATTTGTATTATTCTGTCGAAGTTAAGCATATTTTGTTATATTTTTGAAAATTAGCCTATATTTTGTATAAAGTAATATTTAAAATATAACTAAAAATCTGGCTGTTTTTGTAAAAATATTTTCAAAAAGATAATATTTTGAAAATATATAAAATCTGCTCATTTTTTGCTGGGGCGTTCTCTTTGGGGGTTGCCCCTGACGGTTTGCATATTTCAGTGGGTTTTTCTATACTTTTAATCATGAAAAAAGATGACACTGTGCTTACGATGACTACGGCTTCGGTCGGCGGTCTTATATTGCAGAATGCGATTCCTACTATTATAACGATGATGGTGACGGCGATTTACAACACTGCCGACACTTTTTTTGTCTCCCAGCTGGGAACTTCTGCCAGCGGTGCCGTAGGAATCATTTTTTCGCTGATGGCCCTGATTCAGTCTTTTGGTTTTACGATCGGTATGGGGTCTGGAAGCATAACGACTCGTGCTTTGGGCGCGCAGGATTTGCGGAAGGCGGACCGGTATTGTTCTTCGGCAATCTTTTTGGCTTTTTCGCTCGGTGTCTTGTTCTCGATTTTCGGGACTCTTTTTAAATCTTCTATAGTGGTTGCTCTCGGCGCGACTCCGACGATTCTTCCTTATGCGATGGATTACGCGAAATACATAATCTTTGCTTCTCCTTTTATGATCTCTTCTTTCGTCATGAACAATCAGCTCCGTTTTCAGGGAAAGGCTTCTTTTTCGATGATCGGTATGGTTTCCGGCGGAATCCTGAATATGATTCTTGATCCGATTTTTATTTTCGCTCTCAGGCTTGGAATTTCAGGAGCTGCAATTGCGACTATGCTGAGTCAGTTCACGAGTTTCTGTATTTTGCTCTCTATGTTCATCAGAAAAAAATCGATGGCGAATCTTTCCATAAAATGTGTTGCCCGCGATCTCAAGACTTATCTGAACATAATCACAACGGGACTTCCGTCGTTTTTCAGGCAGGGGATGGCTTCTGTCTCCGGTATTTTCCTCAATGTGAATGCGGCGAAGTACGGTGCCTTGCTTACGGGGTTTGCCATGACGAGCGCGGAGACTGCAGATGCTGCCGTCGCGGGTATGGCTATCTGCAACAGGACTTTTATGTTGCTGCTTTCTGTGGCAATCGGAATGGGGCAGGGCTTCCAGCCTGTTTGCGGAATGAATCTCGGTGCCAAAAAATATGATAGGGTAAAGGATTCTTATTCTTTCCTCGTAAAAATCACGACTGTGATAATGAGTGTGTTTGCCGTGATTGTATTTATTTATGCTCCGAAAATCGCGCAGTCTTTCAGGGATGATTATGCAGTTATTTCTGTCGCATCTTTGGGAATGAGGTTTCAGTCTTCGGTGCTGCCGTTCCATTCTGTGATTTTTGCGACTAACATGCTGCTCCAGGTCGCGGGTGTAAAAAAGGGTGCTGTTTTTCTCTCTTCTCTCAGGCAGGGTGTTGTGTTCATTCCGCTGATTTTTATCCTTCCGCATCTGGTTAAGTTTTTTGGTGCTGAGCCGATGCTCGGTGTGCAAATGACGCAGAGCGTCAGCGACTTGATTTCTGCGAGCGTTGCGCTGCCATTTGTAATTTCATTTTTCAGGAAACTCGGGGCGGAGAAAAAATAATGAAAGATTCTTTCGTTAATGTCAGGACGGACGAGCTTAATCACAAGTATGAGCAGGCGGTCATAAGGGAAAATCCGATCTACAGCAGGGGAAACGGAATCCGAAATGAATTTGAGCGCGACTACACAAGGCTTTTGCATTGTCAGGCTTATTCGCGGCTCAAGCACAAGACTCAGGTTTTTTTTGCGCCGAACAATGACCACGTGTGCACTAGGATGGAGCATGTCCTTCACGTGGCATCCGTCGCGTCGACGATCGCAAAGTATCTCGGGCTGAACCAGGAGCTGACTCAGGCGATTGCCATCGGTCACGACATCGGTCACGCGCCGTTCGGGCACTCGGGAGAAGACATCCTCAACGAGCTGCTAGGTCCGAAAAAAGCTCCTAATGCGCCGAAGAAATTCTGGCACGAGCGCAACTCGCTCTTTTTTGCTGACTATATCGAGACTCTTGACGACCCTAACGGAATAAAGCGTCCGCTGAATCTGACTTACGCAGTCCGCGACGGGCTTATCTGCCACTGTGGTGAGGTGGACGATCAGGGTATGAGGCCCCGCGATGATGCCATGAACCTTTACGACATCAGGCGGCCTGGAGCGGTGCAGCCGTTCACTTGGGAGGGCTGTGTCGTAAAAATCAGCGACAAGATTGCGTTCCTCGGACGCGACATTCAGGACGCGAGGACGTATCATTTGCTGGACATGGGTAGCTACCGCCAGCTGCGCGAGATAATCACCGAGACGCTTGGCATGACGAAGGGCGGCAAGACTCTTTCCCACCGGAGCGGCCGCGCGGTGAATCCGTCGGTGCTGATAAATGACATGATTGTCGACCTGTGCGAGCGTTCCAATCCGGGGGAGGGGCTTTATTTTTCTGAGAGCTACTTCAATTTCATAAAGGAGCTGAAAAAATTCAGCTATTCGAACATTTACAATCACTGGCGGCTTGTGGAATTCCAGAAATACGCAAAGGTTGTCCTTGAGACGATTTTCAACACGCTGATGAGGGTTCAGCCTTATGCGCAGAGGGGGCATGTTCCGTTCAGCATGAGCAGCTATCCTAGGCTTGGGACTAATTTTGAGGAATGGCTTTTGTGCTATACGAACTATGATTCTGATTCGGAATTCGCACGGAAGACCAAGCAGCGCTTCCAGACTCCTGCGGTGTTCGACATTTTCGACAATGAATCGTACAGAAAGTGCGTTATCGAATATATCTCCGGCTTTACGGACAATTTTGCAATCGCGTGCTACGAGGAGATTATCAGTTTCTAGGGTACGGAATGCGCCAGGAACGCGAACAGTTGCCGGCTTGCCGGCAAGTGCGCAGCACCGAGGGCACCGAGCTGTGAACACTCCGACCCCGACCGCGCGGAGCAAGGGAGCGGGTGGCGCCCATATATTGAGTCGGTTTAAAAACTTGTCTGATTTTTGAAACTCTGTCTATTTTTTTTGACGAATCCTCTTTTTGGAATTATCATTACGATTAGGCGTTTCTTTTTAAGAAAACAAAATCTAAAAATATTTTTCATTGTCATTGAGGAGGATTTTGACTTATGAAAAAAATACTTGCTGTTTCTGTGGCAGCCGTTCTTTCGGCGGGACTTTTGCTGTCTTGCAATGGTAAACCGGCGAAGAAGGCTAATGCGTTCCCTACAAAGGGAATCACGATGATCTGTCCTTGGGGTGCCGGCGGTGGTACTGATGCCGTTCTCCGCGCGCTCTGTTCAACTGCCGAAAAATATCTCGGCCAGACGATCACTGTAGAGAACAAGACTGGCGGTGCTGGTGCGATCGGTCATGCGGCTATAAAGGACGCAAAGCCGGACGGATACACTGTCGGAATGATTACTTTTGAGCTTAACTCGCTCCCTCAGCAGGGACTTATCGACTTTACTTATGCTGATTATGATCCGCTCATCCGTGTAAATGCTGATGCCGCAACTCTTACTGTAAAGGCTGACGCTCCTTATAATTCTGTCGCAGAGTTCGTTGACTACTGCAAGGCTCATCCTGGCGAGGTTTCGATCGGAAACTCTGCTCCTGGTTCTGTATGGCACATCGGTGCCGGTTTGCTCGCTGACAAAACCGGAATCGACGTAAAGCACATTCCGTTCGAGGGTGCTGCCGGTGCCGTTACTGCTGTTGCCGGCGGTCACATTCAGGCTGTTGCCGTTTCGCTCGCTGAGGTTAAGTCGCAGCTCGATGCAGGAAATGTAAAGGTTCTCGGCGTAATGGATGCAAAACGTCCGGATGCATATCCGAACATCAAGACTTTCAACGAACAGGGATTCGGAATCGAGTATTACACATGGCGCGGTCTTGCTCTTCCTAAGGGCGTTGATCCTGCCATCAAAGCTGTGCTCGTTGATGCTTTCACAAAGGCTGAGAATGATCCTGACTTTATCGAGAAGGCTAAGAATCTCAACCTCAACCTCGCTTATCAGAATCCTGATGACTATGCGGCATTCCTCAAGTCAAACTTCGAGGATGTTACTGCAACAATGAAGGCAATAGGTCTTACTGACTAGTCAGGTGACTGCAAGCGGAACCAAAATAAGGGGACTTCGGAAAACTCGCTTTATGTGATTTTTCGAAGTCCCCGTAGCTCAGTTAAAAATATGGCTGCACGGCTGATCCGGCCTTGCAGATGGTAAAATCTTATATCCGCCGCTGACTTAGATTGAAAAATAATTATGCCAGCGGCTTTTTTTGTTTGAATTATGAGAAAAGCGAATATTATTTCTGCGCTGATCGGAATGATCGTTTCCGGCGCTGCTTTCGGGTACACTTTCACGTTCAAGAAATTCAAAAATGTGGCTGTTGGACCAGAATTCTTTCCGCGAATACTCGCGATGCTTCTTTTTGCCTGCTGTCTGATTTTGTTCGTTCAAAATCTTATTCCGCTCCTGAGAAATGCCGGGGACGGAAAAAAAGCCCCGACTTTGAGCCTTAGGGACAAGAACATGCAGAAAGCTTTGCTCGGCCTTCTGATAATCGTGGCTTTTGCCATCCTTTGGAATTTCCTCGGATTTTTGATCGTGACTCCGCTTGCGGTCTTTGCGATGATTCTTCTTCTCGGAAAAAAATCTTACCTTATGAACGCCATTGTTGCCGCAGGAATTACGATCCTGATTTTTTTTGCTTTCAAATTCCTGCTCGGTATTACTATGCCGCTCGGTTTCATGGAAAATTTGTTTTAGGAGGTGCACGACATGGATTTTGGTTTGATCGCGTCCAGTTTTGCCCAGGTCTTTGCGCCTGCTACTCTTTTATATACATTGATCGGTGCCGCAGGTGGTATCTTGATCGGTTCTATTCCTGGTCTTACGGCAACCATGGGAATCGCGCTACTCGTTCCGTTTACATACGGCCTTGATTTTATTCCGGGCGTCGCGATGCTGCTCGGTATTTTCTGCGGCGGAATGTACGGCGGTTCTATCGCCGCTATTCTGATTCACACTCCCGGAACTCCTGCCGCGGCCGCTACTGTCCTCGACGGATACCCGATGGGGCAGAAGGGTGAGCCTGGCCGCGCGCTCACAATCTCGCTGTTCTCTTCGTTCTGCGGTGGAATTATCGGCGCGCTTGTCATGACTTTCCTGTCTCCGACAATCTCTCGCGCGGCTTTGAAGTTCGGTCCGGCTGAGTTCTTTGCGCTTGCAGTGTTCGGTCTCAGCGTCATAGTCTCGATCTCCGGAAAATCAATCACCAAGGGGCTTATAAGCGCATGTTTCGGACTTTTGATCGGAACGGTCGGAATGGACAAGACCTGCGCTTATCTGAGATTCTTCAAGCTCCGCGGGCTCTATGACGGAATTCCGTTCATTCCTGCCCTGATCGGTCTTTTTGCGGTCAGCGAAGTCATTGCGAATTTTGAGCACATGCTCCGGGGAACTGAGTCAAAGAAAATTGCTTCGGCAGGCAATATAAAGAATCCTGTCCTGAGTTATCTTCGGTCTGTTGTGTCTAACATCTGTCCGCGTGGCGAGGATTTAAGGAGAATCTGGAAGCATATCATCAAAGGCGGTCTCATCGGAACTTTCATCGGTTCTATTCCTGGCGCGGGCGGAGACATCGCGGCTTTCGTTTCGTACAGCGAGGCCAAGCGCAGCTCGAAAAAGCCTGAGGAGTTTGGAAACGGTTCTCCTGAGGGTATCGCCGCCGCTGAATGTGCGAACAACGGTTGTTCTGGCGGTGCTATGATTCCTATGCTCGCGCTTGGCGTTCCTGGAGATTCGAATACGGCTGTCCTGATGGGCGCGTTCATCATGCATGGTTTCCAGCCTGGCCCGATGATGTATGTAGAGCATCTGGACATCGTTTATTCTGTTTTCGGTGCGCTTCTTGCGGCAAATCTCGCGTTCCTGATCATCGGAATGTTTGGCGTCAAATTGTTCACGAAGGTTATTTCGGTCGAAAGGTATTTCCTTCTTCCGTGCATCCTGATTCTTTCGCTGGTCGGAGCTTATTCAATCAACCAGAGCATGTTCGACGTTTATTTTGCGATCGTTATGGGTGTCATCGGTTATCTCTTGCAGAAATATGAATTCCCGCTGTCGCCGATTTTGCTCGCGCTTATTCTCGGACCTCTCTGCGAGTCTAACATCCGAAGGTACATGCAGATCGTTGACGGAAAATTCGCGACGATTTTTACGCGCCCGATTTGTCTGGTATTCTTTGCCCTCGCTCTGGCATCTCTTGTTACCGCAATCCTGAACCGAAGAAAAATCGAAAAACGGGAGGCGGAAGCTTTAAGGCAGGCTGATTAATAAAAGTTCTGCGACATAAAAAAAAGTGTACCCCAAAAATTGTCTCCAACTTTTGGGGTACACTTCAATTTGCCGGCATCGTTTTTTTTAATTATTTTGAGAACAATTTTCGCGCTTCGACGTAGAATCTCTTTTCGCTGGCTTCGCCCATGCTGAATGATTTTCGTGGAAGCGGCCCTCGCGAGTTGATTGTCGCGAAAAAACTTTCCTTTGCGATCGGCGGAAGAAGGATTGAAAGCGCGTTAGATTTTTTTCCAAGCTCTACGACATCTTTTGTTCCGTGGATGTAGTCGATGTCGTTCTTTTTGTCTTTCGAATTTTTGTCCAGATATTCGTCGAGGACTGGCTGGAGCGCGGCAATCGCCAGGTCGGTGATCGAGGTCTCAAGGACGCAGAGCGTGTTTTTTGAGATGAATCCGTAGCGCGCGCCAGATGCGTCTTTGTCAGCTACAAAATCCGCAAGTTCTTTTTCTGAATCAAATTTTCTGGTCGTGCCGCCGAGTTTTTCCTGGACGAACGAAAGCAGGGAATCGAAATCCTGGTTGAAAATTACTCTGTGAATAGGCTCGAATGTCAGTCCGGCGTCGTAGATGTTTACGATTTCGACGAGGGCATATCGGACAGGAGATGTTTCTTTTTCTCCGTCGGACAATGTTTTTTTGTGCTCGTCCCATACGGCCTTTGCTGTAGCCAATGAATGGTTTCCGTCTCCGACCGCGAACAAAAATGTGTTTCCGTCTTTGTCCGTGCCGTTTTCTGCGAGCGCTGAGAGAGCTGTCTCAAGAAGTTTTTCTGCTTCCAATCCCTGAACTTTCCATCCTGTGATATGGCCGGAATTGAGCATCAGGTCTCCGTCGTATACGCTGACGTTCTTTTTCGCAAGCTTTTCTGCGCCACCGACCAAAGCGTCGTTTTTGTCGTCTGCGAGAAGCATTATGTGAGGAAGCTCAAGGGCAGCTCCGTTTCGGATTTTCATTCGCGGAGGAATTCTTTCCGGGACTGTGGCCTCGGTTGCGCGGATAAGAGCCTTTGAATCCGGCTGCCATTCGTATTTTTCGAGGTCTATCGCAAGCACGAGTCCGCGCCTTGTCCTGCCATATTCGGTTTTTCGCTCTATATATATGCACGCCTCATGCGTTTCAAAGATGTTTTCCGCAAGATATTCTTTCATCGTGCTCTGGATTTTTGAGATTCTTTCGTCTTTGTTCTGCTCGTTGAGATAAACTTCCGGGAAAATAAGATTTAGAGTGGAAGGTTTTGACGCGGCAGCATTTTTAGCATTCTGCCAGTATTCTTTGTCCTGCGTATACTGATCGCAGGCAATAACAGACCATGAAGACAAATCAATGTTTTTTGGGAGCAGAATCTCTGGAATCTGCACGCCGTACTTTGCAAAATTTTTCATGAAAAAAGTATAATATTTTTCTTCCATAACGTAAACGATGCAGCCTGTCCGCCGCACCGATCCGTTTCTGTTTATCGCTTTTATTTTTTGATGCTGGAATATATAATTAAAGGGAATCTCTAAAACTAGCAGGCACTCTCCTGAATGTCGCTTTAGCGAATTTCTAGAGATGCCCTAAATTGTTCTATGGCTGATTTTACGCAACTCAATATTAAACAGCGCGCATCGCAGACCCTCAAGCAGACTCAGAAAATGAGTCAGGTTCAGATACAGTCTCTGAACCTTCTTTCGATGTCGGCGTTTGATTTGCGTAATGAAATTTATTCTCAGGTGGAGAAAAATCCTGCGCTGGAAATCGTGAGCGACAAGTTTGAGTCCGGCGAAAAATCAGTGCGGGAAAGAACGATCTTTTCTGACAACATGCGCCTTGCATCGGCGAGCGCGGCGGCAAAAAAGGCGAGCGACGATTTTCAAGCGGCTCTTGAAAGCAATGCGGATTGCAGGGAATCTCTGGCCACCCACCTGGAGCACCAGCTGAATGCGATGAACATTTCAAAAACGCAGCACGACTTGTGCATAAAGCTGATTCAGAATCTCAACGAAAACGGTTTTCACATTTTGTCCCCGTATTCTTTTATGGACAGACAGGATCCTTCCCAGACTGAGGATTTTTTGAGCAGTTCCCTCGACATTGTGCGAAAATTGGATCCGGTTGGGTGCTGCGTAAAAGATTCCATGGAAAGCCTTTTGGTTCAGGCAAAAATTGCGGGCGACGCGCCTGAGACCGTCCTGTTCTTCCTTGACGGACGGCTGGATTTTTTTGATCCGCCCAAGACTGACAAAATCAGAAAAAAAGTCTCCACGTTTTTCAGGCAGCGCGAGCAGGATGCACAGCTTTTTGGAAACCAGCTTGCGGATCTGCCCGTCTCCGAGGATGATTTTACGGACGAAGCCATTGAGGACGCTCTTGCGTACATAAAAAAGCTTGATCCGTATCCGGCGCGAAATTTTGGTACCGACCAGCCGCGCTTTGTAGCTCCTGACGTGAACGTCGAGAAAGTTTTTGAGGACGGAAAGACTGCGTTCAAAGTGACAATGCGCAATGATTTTTTGCCTGAGCTTACCATTTCCAAAGAATATCAGAAGATTATGAACGATCAGAAGGCGGAAGATTTTGACCAAGGCGATGGGAGCGAGGCTTCCGAGCGCAAAAAATCCGAATACAGATTCGTGAAGGATTCCGTCAGCAGCGCGAATGTTTTTATCGAGAGCATTTTGTTCAGGGAAAATACCTTGCTCCGGGCCTGCCGGGAAATAGTCGCCGCCCAGGAAAAATTCTTCGAGACGGGAAGCGACGGGGATATAATTCCACTCAGGCAGAAGGACATAGCGGAGCGAATCGGCGTTCATGATACGACGGTTTCCAGAATGGCAAATAAAAAATACATCTCGTGCGAGTGGGGAATCTTTCCGGTGAGCTATTTCTTTTCGACCGGCGTTCTCAAGACAACTTCTCTTTCTGCTGATGAAGAAACGACCAAACCTCAGCCAGCCCTAGGCGATGACTCCGGTGCCGCTGTTTCGAAAGAGGCGGTAAAGTTCGAGATAAAGAAAATCCTTGAAGAGCACAGGAACGATAAAAAATCCCTGAGCGACCAGAAAATTTCAGATGCACTTGCTCAGAGAGGAATAAAGGTTGCCAGACGCACTGTAGCAAAATACCGCGCCCAGCTGAACATAGATTCGAGCTACAATCGGTGACGAAGATTTAAGAGGCTGTGCCGGCGGTGTTTGAAACAGCTGGGGAATCAACCCCTGGTTGCGGATTTTCTTTTACCCAGTCGGTGTTGAGCAAATCAAAATCTCCGAGAGCCGGAAGAAGCTCCTCAAAGTAGAACCTGTCGTCGATTTTTTTTCCTCCGCTGGTGAGTCCCAGATGGCGGTCAGCGCGCACGCCTTTTCCGTGATAGTCGCTTCCTGCCGTGACAAACATTCCGAACCGCTCAGCAACTTCTTCCAGACGGATAGCTTCGTTCATTCTCGCCGCAGGGTGATATGCCTCCAGTCCCTGAACCCCGTGGTTCTTTATTTTCTCGATCGTTTCGTCCATCTTGCCCCATGAGACGTAGAGCGAAAGGGGATGCGCGAGGACTGGAACTCCCCCGGCTGATAAAATCGCTTCGACAGCCACGTCCAAATCAGCTCCGTCGTGCGGCGCATACCACGGCCGCCCCTTTCCCAAAAATCGGTCAAAGGCTTCCTGCCGATGTTTTACCTTGCCTATTTGCATTAAATAGCTGGCAAAATGCGGGCGGCCTATCTGGCTGGCCGTAAAGTTCTTCTCGATTTGCTCCAGGGTTACTTCGATGCCGCTCTGGTTCATGTGGTTTACGATTTCCTGATTGCGACCCCTTCTGCTTTCCGTAAGGTCGGAAATCAAATCTTTCAATTCCGATGAGTATGTCCGCAAGCCCATTCCAAGAAGATGAAATTCTCCGCTCGGCCATCTGACGTTGATTTCGATGCCCGGAATGAAATTCAATCCGGTTGAAAGGCATGTTTTTGCGGCGTCAAAAAGGCCGTCAACTGTGTCGTGGTCGGTCAAGGCCCACGCCTTCAGATTTTTCTGTGAAGCGTATAAAGCAGCTTCTTGTGGGGTAAAAGTGCCGTCTGACGCTGCGGAATGAGAATGCAAGTCAACCATGAGGAAATAATAGCATAAAATGAACTCTTGTGTTATACTATTTGATAGATATCTTTACCGTTTATCTATCAGAGGGATCAGAACAATGCCTAAAACGATGTCTTATACAAAAGGCTCAATTATATACTTTTCGGGTGACATGGATGACCGTGTTTTCATACTTTCAAAGGGAAATGTCGTGGCATCTTACAATGATGTTGAGACAAAACTGCCTGTCACCGAGCAGATCAAGAGCGGCGAATTCTTTGGCGTAAAATCAGCTTTGGGACATTTTCCTCGCGAGGAGACCGTTACAGCACTTTCCGATTCTTTATGTATCAGCATGACTGTTCAGGAATTCGAAAAACTCTTCAGTTCCAACAAAGCCATCATCATGAAGATGCTCCGCGTATTCTCTAGCCAGCTCAGACAAATCCACCGCAAGACAGAATCCATTTTGAACAGCGGAAAAGAAATCAATCAGGTTTCGGGGCTGTATTCGGTCGCGCAAGCGTTCTTTAACGACGAGAAATATCGTAGCTGCGAGGATGTCTGCAAAACTTTCATCCGCCTGTATCCGACTTCGGACTATTCCAAGGAAGTTGCCCTGCTTTTGGCAAAGGCTTCTGCCATGGCAAAAAAACAGGCTTCCAGCGCAAATTCTGCCGAGTTCGAGGCCATCCGAAAAACCGATGCCTCGCTTAACATTTTCGACCTTCCTGCGTTCAAAAGGTTCTCAAAGACATTCGAGGACGGGCAGGTCATCATCACGGAATTCGAGAACGGTGACAAATTCTATTTAATCCAGAGCGGCATCGTTCAGCTTACAAAATGCGCCAACGACACGAATAAAAACCTTGATATCCTGAAACCTGGTGAATTCTTCGGTGAAATGGCGATCCTTGACAATTCTCCGCGCTCTGCAACCTGTGTCGCTTCGGGCAAGGTCGAATGTCTCGAATTCAACAAAGAAAATTTCGAGCTACTTATAACTGGAAATCCTCAGCTTGCGCTGATTTTGCTCAAATTGTTCTGCAAACGGATTTACGATCAGAAACGACGTTTCAAGATTCTCGTAATTTCTGACGTTCAGGCTAGAATTGCGGATGTCTTCTGCATGTTCGACGAGATGAATTCTTCGGCAAACCGCATCGACCGTCAGCGAAAATTTATGCTTACAATCCATGATATAGCGCACTGGGCAGGACTTCCGATGGAAGTCGTTCAGCCGGAAATCAACAAATTTATCTCATCAAGAAAAATCGAGGTAATGGAAGGCTATATTATCGTAAACAATATCGTGGATATGCGCCGAATCGTTGATACCCGATCGAACATCCGAAATTAGTCCGCAAAAAGGCTTTTTATTTCTGACATTTTCGGAAGCTGCATCTTGAAAGCGAGCGAGAAAATCGCTCCGTCGAATTTTTCTCCATGCGTGAGCGAGCCAAGCGGAAAATATGCACGCGCCTCAGCTCCGATATTCCAGAATTCATTTATGTGGCGCATGTATGTGACACAAAGCTCCGGATATAAGAAATTCATATTTTTGTAAAACCACTTGTTGATGTCTTTTACGTCGCTACGTGCGGTTGTCAGCGTGAGCGGATTCAGGTCGCTTGAATGCACTCCCGTGGACATGATTCCGTAGCGGAACAAAAATCCGCTTCCTGCCAGCGCCTGAATCGAGTTTTTCCCAAAATGCCATGTATGTCCGGCAGTCAGGTCGAGCATAAACGAAAGCGCGGTCGCCGTGCGGTTCTCCACCTCGGCTGGCTGGGCATCGTCTCCGTCCCAGATATAATAGTTTGTAAAAAACGTGAGGTTCGGCTGAATGGTTATGATTTTGTCTTCGAAGATGTCGCATCCGATTCCGCCCGAGAACATTATTGGATGGGGCGCGCTCTTTTTTACTGAATCGGTGTTTATCATGAGCTTTGGCCCTGCCGTTACGAAGAGCTTGAAATTTTTTGAGATGGCGGAGGATTTTTTTCCCTGCGGATTTGCCTGCTCGGTTCGCTCACTTCGCTCAGTTTGCTCGGTTCGCTCAGTCTGCTCGGTCTGTGCGTCGGTCGTTTCCTGCGTTGCCGGTTGTGAAGACTGATCCGGCAACGTTTGCGCAAAAGCGAAGCTCGAAAAACTGAAAAAAATCAGAAGAGAAAAAAAATATTTTGAGATAGATGATTTTCGTCCGCCCATGTGCTATTTGCCGCCGAACACCTGTTTCATATCAACTGACAGAAATCCGCTGCGACCTGTCTTGTAAAAATCATTTTCTTCCCATGCGACGGTCAGAAAGTTGCCTGATATACAGAAATCGCCGTAAGAATATGTTTCAGGAAGCTTCGGGAGTCTGAAAGCGACAGTTTTGCCGTTGTTTATAAGAGGCTCGCCGTCGAGTCCGCCTGAAAAGTATGTCGTTCCGTCACCAAAAATCGCGCAGATCCAGTTCTCGCTGATTATTGCGAAGGCATTTTCTCCGTCCTCCGATGTTCCCTTGCTGAAATATCTTGGGGAAGCGCCTCCCGCATCGCGGCATGTGATCAGGAAGCTGAAATTCTGAGGGAGGGACGAGAGGAGCGTTTTCAAGCGGGCTGGTGCTTTCGAAAAATCCGCCGGCGAATTTACCGCCCTGAACGAAGATTCATCCGAAGGCTTTATCACGACTTTTCCTGCCTGGGTGAATGGTGGCAGGGCCGAAAGGGAGCCGATCGCGTTCCATTGTATGTAGCTGAATTCAGTTTTTCCGTCCGAAGTTGATTTTATTGATGAGAACCAGTTTTTTCCGTCAAAATAGGTCGCAGAAACTTCCGATGAAGGAGAAAGCTTGAGATCCCCGTATGTTACGCTCGGATAGAACATTTTGTTTTCTTGCGAGAGTCTTACCACATGCGCCAGCTCGCCGTTCCGCTTCAGGGCTGCATTTTTGTTGAAAAAAGAGTTTTTTGCGAGCGTAAAAAATGGAACGTTCACCTCGAAGACCAGATTTTCAGCTGTCGTATCCGCGAAAAGCTGGTAGTCCTGGATCAGTGACGGAGTCTGCGCTTTGTCAAAAATCATGACGCCGAATCGGTTTACGAGCATGTAACCCTTTCCGTCCCTGCTTACATTTCCGTCACAGATTCTGACGCTTTCCGTCCATGGTTTCAGGGAGAGAATGGGAGAGTGCTGTGGCAAATCGACTGTTGAATATGAGCCGTTGTTGAAAAAATACCATTGATGATCAGCCGAAACTTCCTGAATTTCCTGAGGAGTTTTTGCTGCATTTTCAGAAACTTTCGCCGCTTTATGATTTTTGTCTTTGCAGCTGGTGAAAGCCGTCATCAAAAAAGCCGTACAGCATACCGCTGTGATGTTGAAACGAGTCATTCTCATGAGTATATTTTCGGAATGATTTTTATCTGTGCTTAGCAATTTCCTGCTGGCACAATTGGTCGCATACTTCGTTGTACTCAACTCCCGCATGACCTTTTACCCAGTTCCATTCGACGTTCAGGGAGAGCGCGAGCGTATCGAGCTGCTGCCATAAATCCTGATTCAGGACGGGCTTTTTGCTGGCTGTTTTCCAGCCGTTTTTCTTCCAGTTTTTGATCCATGACGTGATTCCGTTTTTGACATACTGGCTGTCGATGAACACTTGAACTGGCAGGGATCTCAATTTTTCTGTGTTGTATACGACCGAGAGAGCCTGAATTGCGGCCGTAAGCTCCATTCTGTTGTTAGTCGTGACTTTTTCGCCTCCGGACAATTGCCTTGCGTCCCCGTTGTAGATTACGACGCATCCCCAGCCGCCAGGACCCGGATTTCCCGAGCATCCGCCATCGGTGTATATGATTACTGAATCTGCCATATTTTCCTCCAAATATTCTGCATTTTTAAAATTCGTATTCTTTTATTTCAGCATTTCCGATTCCGAAGCCTGAATACTCTTCGTTTGTCATTTCGTAAAAGTATGAGTTTACGATTCTTGAAATGCCGTTGTGTGCGACAAGAATATAAGTTTTATCGTCTTTTTTGAGATCGTCCAAAAGATTGTAGATTCGCTGCGCAAGTCTAAGCATGGATTCTCCGTTTCCGAAGTTCTGCACGAACTGTGCGCGTGCCAGAGCGAAATCCTTTCCGTTGCGAGGCGTTCCTTCCCAGATTCCGAAATTCTGCTCGATGAGGCGTTTTTCTTCTTTTAGCGGAATTTTGGTAATTTCTGCGATGTGCCTTGCGGTTTCAGCGGCACGGATGAGCGGTGAATGTAAAATCTGATCGGCATTGATTCCCTTTTTAATAAAAAGTTTCCCTGTCTCGACAGCCTGCTCGTGTCCCCTTTGGGTGAGCGGAATATCGGTGATTCCACAGATTTTATTCTCCACGTTCCATTCGCTTTCTCCGTGACGCACAAAATAGATTTTTTTCATAAGTAAAATATACATGAAACTTCAAACATAAAAAACTGTTTTATAGGTTAGACTGCATGTTTCAGTCTAAGGGTGAATGTCGAGTTTTTGTAAGTTGATTCAAAAATGTGAAAACGTACATATTTTAGTTGATAAAAATCGACATTTAGTCTGATATTCTACTAAATCCGATATTTCGGTATAATTTTGAGGCAATGAAACGAATTTCAGTTTTTTTTCTGAGTTTTTTATTTCTCTTTTTTACGAACAATGCTTTTGCTCAAAAGGCTGCAATTTCTGATTACACAGAAAATCTTGTGAATGATTTTATTACTGAGCGCGTCGTTTTAAAAAGCGAGGATGATTTTAAGGCAGTCAGCATAATAAAAAAAATGATGGAAGATTCTATCCTTCATCTTAAAGAAAACGCGATTGATTACGAGCAGGAAAAAGCAATCCTTGAGGGAATGTACTTTATGGAAATTTATGTCCATTCCCTTCCGCTCGTTTCCGACACAACTCAGCTTGTAAGCGAGCTTAAAAGGCTTATGGACAAAATTGCATCCGTCGTGTCTGCGCGTGATCCTAAAAATTTGAGCAAGTGGTCGTACATTTTTGCCGGCGATTTGACTTCGTTCTATATGACGCGTTCCCTGCAGGCAACTCTTTTTTATGGTCTTAAAGTAAAGGATTTTTATGAAAAGGCTCTCAAAATAGATAATTTCTGCACGGATACAAACATAAGTCTCGGAAACTGGACTTTTTACGCTCCGATTGTGTTCGGCGGAAAATCAAAGTCAGAGGAATATTTTTTGAAGGCGATAAAAGGCGCGGTTTCGGACGGAGAAAAATTCATAGCGTATGAATATATTTCGCAGCTGTATTTTGAAAAGAAAGACTATAAAAAAAGCTCGGAATACATGGCTCTGGCCCGCTCTCTGAAAATCGGAACAAAAGAACTCGATCTAATCGAAAACTGCAACAAACTTGGATATTCATATTATCAGTACATGCGTAACGCCTCTGGAATAGATGAAGAAATCAATGCTCAGGGAAAGTAAGCGTTGACGAGGCGTATAAAAAAAAGCACAGCCCGAAAAGGCTGTGCTTTTGTGTCATATAAGGCAAGTCTCTAAAATTGCAATTTTTATAGGTGACCTGATGTTTTACTGGCGTGTATAGGTTGTGGTGCCGCTGGCGTTGCCCAAATTTGTGGTAAGGGAGGTTCCTGAAATAGTGTAGTTGTATGTGTTTCCAACTATTGAGGTATATGAAACTCCAAGCCGTGCAAAAGCTTCGGTCGTTTCGTCTCTGCTTACTGTCAGTGTACCGGTTCCGTCTGCTGTTGCGTCACCAATGAAAAAATTGATTTATCCCAAAGTACCTTTCAAAAAGAAAAGGCAACTCTTGTAAATGCCTACGAAAAACTTTCCGTACATGATAAATCTGTTCTTATAAAAATTGCGAAAGCAATGGTCGAATAAAAACAATTTTGGTACGGACGTATAAAGGTTCACGATGGAGTATCAAAAGCAATGAACTTTTGATACTCTATCACATATCTTCCATAGAGAGACCTGCCGTCTTGCACGTGTAGCCGTCGAGATTTTCCATAAATGCCTCGGATTTTGTGCGCACTTGATCCAGATTGATTTTTTTGGACTGGCGCTTGACTTCGTAAATTTTGCAGGATTTTTCCAAATCGTTTGTGGCGATGATGTCGATTTCGTTTTGGGATTTTTTATCCCACCAGCCGCCGATTTTGCTCACGGTTTCTTCTTCAAGAATTTTTGCCGTAAAATACTGCTCCAGAGTTTTGCCGGTGAATGTTTCGTAGTCGCGGAGTATAAACTGCTTTAAGATGTCGTAGCTGCCGAGTTCCACAAGATACTGATTCGTGTAAATAAAACGGAAATAAAAACGCATGTATTCGTCTGTAATTTGCCAGCGTGCGTTCCTGCTTTCGGGCTTTGAGAGAAGGGGTCTGATTTGCCCGATGATTCCGAAAACTTTCTGCAGATTTTGAAGATATGCTCCTGTGTTTTTCTGCACGATTGAGTCGATTTCGCTTTGTGTCGTGTGTCCGGTGGCGATTGCCTGTAGAATCGAAAAGTAAACTCCGTAATCTTTGCCGATTTCACTGATGAGGATGTCGCGGCCGTCAATCAAAAACGGGGATGCCATATTGCAGACTGAATCAATCATTTTTTCTTTTGTGACCGCCCCGGCATACATGAGAAGGAAGATGTATTTTGCGACTCCGCCCGAAAGCATGTAAAGGCAAAGCAAGTCTTCATTCGTGTAATTCGGGTTAAAATCTTTGAGGATTGTTTTTACGACGGACGGCGTGAAGGGTTTTAAGTGGATTGAATGGGTCGCCCTGCCGAAAAGAGGTTCTTTTTCGTCCTGAAATATTTTTGTCATGAGCGAATAAACCGAGCCGCATACTATCAGGTTGATTGTTGAAGAAGATTTATGGCTGTCCCAGATGTTCTGCATCTGACTGAAAAATGACTTGTTCACATATTCGATGTCCTGAAACTCATCGATTATGAGCGTAAAGTGATTTGACTGTGAAAAAATCATAACCTGCTCAAACAAGTCGGAAAGATTTTCGATATTGCCGAAGATTTTGAGGCCGATGCTTTCTTCAAGGATTTTCTGCCAGACTGTGCAGAGTGATTTTTCGGAAGAGCGTGAAGTAAAAAGATACGCGGCCTTTTTGTCTTTGATGAAATGTTTGAGAAGTTCCGTTTTTCCAATGCGACGGCGGCCTGAAAGCACTGTGAAGCAGGCGTTATGCTCAGCCTGTTTTTCAATCTGAGAAAGAACTTTGATTTCGTTTACTCTGTCGTAAAAAACTTCCATGAACACCCCCCTTTTAATGGTGATTAATTTAATACACATTAATTTAATGGCCATTAAGTTAATGATTATTATATTGGTGAAGAAGATGAAAATCAAGTTCCTTGCCCCTTCAAAAAAAGTATTCTGTAAAGTTCGATAGTTAAGTGCCACCCCTCCCCGAATTTTGTGAAATTTTTTTCTTGCCGATTCTTATTTTTTTTACTATTTTTACTGATGTACAAAAATTTAAATGACGGCTCGGATTTTCTTCGGGTCGATAAGGTATTTTAAGGAGAATAAAGTATTATGGCTAAACAGTTGATTTTTAATGAAGAAGCCCGCAAAAAGATGCTTTCTGGCGTTGAGCAGATTGCTCAGGCTGTAAAAGTTACACTCGGACCTTGTGGCCGCTTGGTTATGCTCGACAAAAAATTTGGCGCACCGACTATTACAAAGGATGGCGTTTCCGTTGCTAAGGAAGTTGAGCTAAAAGACCCTTATGAAAACATGGGCGCACAGCTCGTCCGTGAAGTTGCATCAAAAACAAACGATGTTGCAGGTGACGGAACAACAACAGCTACAGTGCTGGCTTATGCTATCGTCCGCGAGGGCTTAAAGAGCGTTTCTGCAGGAATGACTCCAATCGAAATCAAACGCGGTATCGACAAGGCAACAGCAGTTGCAGTTGAGGCTATCAAAAAGAACAGCCGTGCAGTTAAAGGCAGCGAGGACATCACTCATGTCGCTACAATTTCTGCAAACAACGACCCTGAAATCGGTAAAATCCTTGCTGATGCAATCGAAAAGGTTGGCAAAGACGGCGTAATCACTGTTGAAGAGTCAAAGAACATGGACACAACTGTTAAGACTGTTGAAGGTATGCAGTTCGACCGTGGATATATCTCATCTTACTTCGTAACAGACCGTGAGCGCATGGAAGTAAACTACAACGATGCTTTCATTTTGATTCACGACAAAAAAATCTCTACAATGAAAGACCTTCTCCCAGTTCTGGAGAAAGTTGCTCAGACAGGAAAACCTCTCGTAATCATCTGTGAGGACATGGACGGCGAGGCTTTGGCTACTCTGGTTCTCAACTCAATCCGTGGCACACTCAAGTGCGTTGCTGTTAAGGCTCCGGGCTTTGGTGACCGCCGAAAGGAAATGCTTCAGGATATCGCTATTTTGACTGGCGGTACTGTAATTTCTGAGGAATTGGGTCTTAAACTTGAGACAA
>CAMVSS010000026.1 GCA_947170195.1 uncultured Treponema sp.
ATTTCCTCCGCGCCTTTCTCCTCTTCGCCGCGGTCTTTCAGCTCGTTTGCGGCCTTGAAGTGGTCGTCCTCCATGTTTCGGTTTGCTAGGTTGTTGAGGATTTCCTGGGCACGGTTTTTCTTGTATATTCCGTTCTCGCCGAGATCCTCGTCCTTTATGTCGCATGTGAGGGCAAGGTATGTCTCGAAGCTGTCCTTTGCTTCTTTGTAGTTTCGCTTCTTGAGGTAAAAGAATCCCGCGTTGAAGAATGCGTCTGGCAGGGCAGGCTCGGCTTCGAGGGCTTCCTGATAGTAGTTGAGAGCGTCCTCGTCGTATGCATCTGCATCGTCATTGAGTCCCGATCGGCGGTATGAATCTGCCCTCTGGTCAAAGAAGATCGCCATGTTCAGGACGATTGCCATGTCCTCCGGGTCAAAGCCGCGGAGCGCCCTGAAGATTTCTTCCGCAAGCTCAAAGTCCTCGTTTTTTGCCTTGAGGACGGCCGCTTCGCCGAGCTCTTTTTTGAGGTCCGGGCGAGCCTGCTTTAGAATCGAGCGGTAGTAGAGGATGTGCTCGTTTTTAGGGTCGTATGCCATGACTGTGAGCAGTCCGGAAAGAATCTGTTCCTGTGTCAGCTCTTTCATATTGAACGAGCCTGGCGCGTCGCCGTCTTTTTTCTGGACGGGGAGCGGAATTGTGGCATCGAGCTGAATTGCCCGGGAAGAAAATTTGAAGTCTTCCGGTAAGTCTATAAAATAAAGTGAGTCTAATGGTGATGATGGATTCATTTTCTAACAGTTCCTTGATTCTGTGATACACCGGCTCATCTTGCGAAGACAGAATGAGCGGAGAGCCATTCGAGCAAGTTTCAAAAGTCTGTTGCTTTTGAAACTTTGCTTACAAAAAACTTCTTCTATTTTTAAGAATAGAAACATGAAGAATATTAAAGAAATCTTCGAATACAGTCAAACGAATGTTCGCTGCGCCAGCCGGAGAGAGTGTTTTTTGTTGAGAAGGGCGTTCCGGCACCTCGAAAGATTCGCTTCCCGCGATTGCTCGAATGTGCCGGCGGATTTTGTGTGACTATGCCTGATCCGAAGGAACTGCCGCTGGCTGTGCTGGAACCGGCTGAGCTGCTTGCGGAGCCGCGCCCTGCGCCTGAGGATTGCTTGCCTCGGCTTTTGCCTGGGCTGCCCGCTGTGCCTCAATCTGATCCGAAGCCGACAGCTGTGTCTTTTTGATGGTCGACAGATAGTTGTTGAGGTGGAGCTTGTATGAGAGTGGAACGTTGTTCTCGTCGAACTTTATGCTGATAGCGCAGATGTCTTTTCTGCCCTGGATCAAGTCTGCTGATACGATTGTGCCCGGAATTGAGATTACTTCCGAAGGGTCTTCGAATTCGAGACGGAGAGTAGCTTCCTTGTTTGCAAGGAACTGCGACAATCCGATGAGAAGGACTCTCGCGCCTGAGAATGATATGTCGCGAACTACACAATGTCGCGGGACGCTCTGGATTATTGCGACGCATTCCTCTTTTACGAGGCCGAGCTTTCTTTTGCTGTCCTCTGTAATCTGGACGCGCTCGTCACGCCTGCGGACTGCGTTTGCATTTGCTTCGAGAAGCCTTCCGACGATTTCGATCAGGTCATCCGGCGGACGCTGCGTGAACTGAAGCGTTACGACGACGAGATCCTTTGAATTCATGTAAGGCTGCATCTTTGTTACTCTGCAGGATACCAAAAAAGTGATTATTTCACCGCTTTCCTGATCCATGAAGCAAAGACGGATGCTTACAGTCGGATTATCTTTTGAGGCGAGAGCTGCAAATGCGCCGCCCTTTGTTCCTACTATGATTCGTGCGAGCTGGAATGATGTTGAGTTGATGATACAAGGCCACTGAGCACCATTACATTTTACGTAAACCTGCCTTGGGTCGAGTCCCAGCGCGCGGATAATATCCTTTGTGAATGTAATTTCTGTATCGCGATACTGATCGTAATATTTTGTAAGTTGTTGACTTGTAGCAATACCCATAGAAACTATTTTACCCCATAAAGAAGTAAGCGTCAAACTAAAAAACTGTATTGTGATTTAAACATTTGCGAAATTATCTTGATTTTGTTTTTTTGCATTGCTTTCCATTACAAAACTGATGAAGTAGTCTTCAAGGGTTTTGTGCGGTCCCGGAATGTTCAATCTTCGGCGTGCTCGCGCGTTGTCGCGCCTGAGAGTGTACTGCTGATAAAAATCGCGGTAGTCTTCGCTGAAATCTGTTTTTACGTTTTCGCCCAGGAATGCTGACACTTCGTCGCGGTCTATAGCCGAGATTCCGCGTTCGCGAAGCATGTTCTTTAGAAGCGTTATCTGCTCGAATGAGATTCCGAAAAGGAATTCCTCCATAGCCTGATTTACTTCCGGCGTTCCGAGTTTTGTCTTGATGAACTCGCTCCATTGCTCGTCGAGCTGGAAAGAAAGCATTATGAGTTCGCTTGTGCCCATCATAGTTCCGAAAGCCGGAGCGAGCCTTGTTCGCGCCAGCCAGACCGCCTGAAGTACAGGTGACACATCGGTGATGTTCTGGTCTGCGCGGTGCTCCCAGAGCAGCAAAAGGGATATCGCGAGCTGATGGCGCGAGTCCATCGGCAGCGAGTTGTCCCTGATCAGGTTCAGGTATACATCTTCTGCAAGCAGGAGGAACATCATGGAAACTGTTTCCTCGTGGAATTCCTTGGTGATTTTTTCTCCAAGCCCGGCTGATTTTGAGAGTCTTTCGAGCGATGAGAATGTGTGGAGCTTTGCGACCAGAAAGCCTTTGCCAAGGGTTGCTTTCGACGGCAGCTGAAGGGTCGTGTCACCCTCGCGGGATGTGTTTATGAGAGAATCTATGAGTGCCTGAGGCGTTCGTGAGCCGACTGTAAGGTTTGTTCTTTCGAGCAGCGACGGGAAGTTTGCTATTGCGGCTCCGAGCTGCTTAAGGTCATGTATTCGCTTGTCGAATTTCTCAAGGTGGTCTCTGTCACTTGCTTCGAGCTTTTCGCGGAGCACGCTGACAAGCCATTTCTGTTTTTCTGTGAAGAGAACAATGCCTGTATCTTCGGTTTTTTCAGTCTGCTCATTTGTATCGAAAAAATTGCTCAAATCGACAGGTATGTATTCTGTTTCCATAATATAAGTACGCTCTTGTGCAAATTATACCATATTTTTCACTTATTTCAATAAACTTTGTTACCGATTCTGTAAATATGAAAAAGTGTATTATTTTTATACTGGCAGTTTTTTTCTCTTCAACCCTTGCTTTTTCAGCTGAAGACATCTTGATCTATTCAAGCGACGTGCGGCTCGTGTATGAGGATGGTGCTGATTTTTCAAATGCGAAGGGCTATCACCTCTATATCCGCAAGAAAGCAGGGATTGAGTCGGTCATGCTCGTCGAGACAACGAAGGATCCTGCCGGTAAGGAAGATAATTACGCTTACCGTGCGCTCGAATACAATTCTGTGAACGGAGACGAAATCCGCTATCTCGACGGAAAAAAACTCGATTCGCAATATGCAAAATACAGCCTCATAGACTCCACTGCGGAAAAGGATTCCGCTTTTGGGCAGGCGTTCCATATCTTCATTCCGAATGAGATCGCCTACGGATATCCGTGGTCAAGAAACGGAGTCGTAAAAATAGACAGGGGCACTTTCATAAATATCCGTTCGTTTGAGAAAAAATACGGGGATTACTCGGGAAGCTACGCGGACAATCCGTTCATGTTTGACTTCGGAAAGGCAAACCCTCCTAAAAACGAAAAAACTGAAAAATCAGCTGAGAAGAAAAGCAAGCTGACCGCTCCGAAAGAATCTGCGAAGCCTGCTCCTAAGGAAGTCAAGAAAGAGAAGATCGTTTTGACGGATGACTACAATGCTCTTGCCGCGGAAAGCTTTAAGAAGATCGCCGAATTTGGCGGCGGAAAGATGATTTATTGCAAGGGGCCTGCTTCTCTTCCTGACGACATTTTCAGCTCGATGGACCGCATAAAGCAGAAGGACAAGGTTGATTTTGTTTTTGCCGTGGACACGACGGGCAGCATGAAGGACGACATTGAGATTTTGCTCGGAAAATGGATTCCGCTGCTGATGAAAAAAGCCCAGGAATACAAGGACGTCCGGTTCGGACTGCTTTTATACCGCGACTACGGGGACACTTATCGCTACATGGATCTGCCCGTAAAGAAGTTCGATTTTACCGATGATGTTTCCCTGCTGGAAAAACAGCTCAAGAGCGTCAGAATCTACGGAACTGAGGGCGGTGATATCCCTGAGGCTGTCTGGGAGGCTTTGTACGCTTCGATAAGTTTTTATGACTGGCGTGCTGATGCGGAAAGAAAAATAATTCTGATTGGTGATGCTGAGCCTCATCCGGCTCCGCGCGGCCTTAAAAAATACACGCGGGAGCTGGTTTCCGCTCTGTCTTCTGAAAGGGAGATCGTGATCGACACGATAATTCTTCCTGATGACAAAAAAGCCCGGGGCAGATAGTAAAAGGGCTCTGCGAAAAGGATTAGTGCGGGATTTTCTTGAGTTCGAGCTGCGCAAGTTTTAAGTAGGCGCTCGGAAGGTCTCCCGGAGTTATGCGGTCATAGATCGAGAGTATGTCGAGGAAAATTGGCTCGGCAAGATTGTATTTTTTCTGTTTCATGTAGAGATGTCCGATCTCGTAGCTTGCCTCGACGTATACCGGCAGGGAATCGGTGTAGCGTTCGGTGACAGCCGTGTAGTAGGCGAGCGATTCCTTGTATCTTCCTGACTCAAAGGCGTCCTGTCCTTTCTGAATGAGTTCCTGAGCTGTGAAATCTTCTGAGATTTCTTTAGGAACGGTTGAGCATGCTGAGAGCATTGAAAATAATATGAATGCGAGTGCTGATGTCTGTAAAAATCTTTTCATAGTCATACTGTAACAAATTGTAAAAAAAGTTGAAAGTTACAAAAAAAAGTTACTTGAAAAACTGACGTTTTTCGAAGTAACTCTGAAAAGGCCCCGAATCGGCGGAGAATCCGCCGGGGTGAGCGATAGTAGCTGCGCCGCAGGCGTTCGCCGCACCTTTGTGCGGCGAATGGAGCGTCAGCGGAACAGCGGATAGCGCGGTCAGATTCCGCGGCGCGGAATCTGACACCTCCATATAAATAGTATTATTTGCAGAATTCCTGGTTCAAGAAGTCAAGGTCAAGCTCTGGATAGAGAACGAACTTGCTCAGAAGTGCCTGCACGCGCTTTGATGCCTCTGCGCGAACTGCTTCGTCAAGCACGACCTTGAGTTTTGCCGGTTTTCCGTCTTTTGTGACGCCAGGTTTTGTTCCCTTGAGGACGAGGTCGATGATTGCAGCTACTTCTTTCATCTCCGCTTCTTTCATTCCGAGGGTTGTGAGAGCCGGAGTTCCGAGTCGGAGTCCAGATGTGTACCATGCGCCGTTCTTGTCGTATGGAAGAGCGTTTGCGTTTACTGTGACACCTGCCTGGAACAGTGCTGCTTCTGCCTGTTTTCCTGTGAGTCCGTATGCTTCGAAGACGTTAGCGAGCATCAGGTGGTTGTCTGTGCCGTTTGTCTGGAGCGGAACGTTGAGTGCCGCGAGGTTTGCTGCGAGCGCCTGTGCGTTCTTTACGACCTGGTGCGCGTAGTCCTGATATTCCTTTGTGTTTGCTTCTTTGAATGCGAGGGCTTTTGCCGCCATGACGTGCGGAAGCGGTCCGCCGAGAACCATCGGGCATCCCTTGTTTACATAGTCTGCGAATTCTTTTTTGCAGAGAATCATTGCACCGCGTGGGCCGCGGAGTGTTTTGTGGGTTGTCGTTGTTACGATGTCAGCCCATTTTACAGGATCCTCGTCACCTGTGAATACTTTGCCGGCAACAAGTCCTGCGAAGTGTGACATATCTACCATGAGAACTGCTCCGCACTTGTCGGCGATCTCGCGGAATCGTTTGAAGTTGATTGCGCGCGGGTAAGCTGAGTATCCGGTAAGGAGGATGAGAGGTTTTACTTCCATTGCCTGCTTTTCGATTGCGTCGTAGTCGAGAAGTCCGGTTTTTTCGTCAACTCCGTACGGATGGCTTTCGAACATGCGGGCAGAAACGTTCATTTTGTAGCCGTGTGTGAGGTGGCCTCCGCAAGAGTAGTCGAGTCCCATGAGCTTCTGGTTTCCGAAACGCTTTCGAAGCTCTGCGAACTGTGCGTCGGTGAGGTCGTTGAGTGATTTTACGCCGAGTTCTTCGAGTGTCGGTGTCTCGACGCGTGCAGACAGGATTGCCCAGTATGCAACGAGGTTTGTGTCTGCTCCGGAGTGTGGCTGTACGTATGCGTAGTCAGCACCAAAGAGGCTTTCAGCTTCGCGCGCTGCCGTTGATTCTACTGCGTCAACGTTTACGCAGCCGCCGTAGTAGCGGTGTTCCGGGTATCCCTCTGCGTATTTGTCGGTGAGAAGGTTGCCCATTGCAGCCTGAACTGCCAGCGAGCAGTAGTTTTCTGAAGCGATGAGCTTGAGGTGTGAACGCTGGTTCTCGATTTCGTTTACGACATCCGCTGCGATTGAAGGATTTACAGATGCAACCTGCTGAAGGTTTGCAACATACGCGCACATTGCGGCAGTCGGTTTGCCGCCGCAAGATGAAAGGTAATTTTCCAATGGTGTAGCCATTTTTTGCTCCAGATTTCTGATGGTGTTATTAAGGGCGTCTCGAAAAACTCGCTTTAAGCAATTTTTCGAAGTTCCCTTAAGAGTTTACTGAAAACGTGGTGAGTATTCAATAATGATTTTGTATATAGAAACACCATCGGGAAAAATGGATGAGGCAGTTTCAAAACTCCGGGCGGACTTTTGAAACATTGCTCGGACGTCAGTTCTGCAGCATCTCCTTTGTGATTTCATAGCGCGAGCCGCAGTTGTGGCAGATTATCTCCAGCGGGAATTTGTCGTTGGCGAGAATGTCCTGGACTTCTGCGCGAGGAAGGTTTTTGATGTGCGTAGCGTAAAAATCCGGGCTGCACGGGCAGTCGAAGATGATGTCCCTGCTCAGAATGGCTGAAGGATTGAATTCGCGGAAAAGTCCGTAGGTGACCTCCTCCATGTCGCCTCCGTCCGCGATCCCTTTTCCGATGCTCGGCATTGCCTTGAAAGCGTTCTCGACTTTTTGAATCAGAACGGATTCTTTTTCTTCTTTGTCCTCCGCTCCGGAATTTGCCGTAGACGCGGTGATTTTGCTTTTTCCGCCCGCTGCAGGCATGTGCTGAAGGAACATTCCTCCGGCTCCGATTACGCGGCCTTTTTCGTCAAACTGAACGCTGGTGTTGAAAGCCGTGTGAATCTGCTCGGACTGCGCGAAATAGTGGGCGAGGTCCATGGCGATGTTCTTGTAGAGGATTTCCGTCGTGCCGACTTGAGGCGCTTTCATTCCCTCTCCGACTCGCGAGATCGTTACCGTTCCGTCGCCGAAGAAAGGCGAGAGATCCCAGTTTTCGAGCGGCGCGTCGAGAGGAATCTTGTTCTGGAGCAAAAATCCGCGGACAAATCCGCTTGAGTCGGCTTCCACTGAGAATCCTGCGGCAGGTCCGTTTACGTCGTAGCGGAATGTCAGGTGCTCGCGTCCCTTCATCGTTGGAATCAGGAGCGCCGCGCAAATCATCGCCTGTCCGAGAATCATGGTCTCGAGGATGCCGAGGTTGTGCTGCGCCCGCATCTGGTTTACGAGGCGGGTACCGTTGAAGAATGCGCCGCGGAATTCTCCGTCAGCCATCACGAATATGGTCATCTCATCTTTGTGGATTTTTTCAAGATGAGCGAGAAGTTCTTTGTCTTTTATTTCTGCCTTTATCATGAGGTGAATTCTGCAATGTAATGCGCGCTGTGTCAACTTGTGCAATGCGCGCCGTGTCAACTTGTAATGCGCGCTTGAGCAGCTATTGGTGTGCGCCCTGGAAGAATCGGGTTGAGCAGGCATGGGCAATGGTTCAAAATTCTGTTGTTTTTGAGGCGGCATCACATGAATAATATCGTTGAGACTTGCTCGTTTTTTTGGTATAATCCAATGGTATTTTTTCGGTTGCGACGGGGGATTCTGTCCGCACCTTTTATTATTTTGCGAGGCATTTTTTTATGAAGCTTTATGTTGGAAATCTCAGCTACGACACTGTTGAGGACACGCTCAAAGACCTTTTTTCAAATTATGGAGAAGTTATTTCTGTAAAAGTCATGAAGGACAAATTCACCCAGATGTCAAAGGGATTCGCTTTTGTCGAGATGTCAGATGAAACTTATGAGCGCGCAATCGGCGGCACAAACGGAAAAGACGTTGATGGTCGTCGCATCCGCGTAACTGAGGCTGTCGAAAAGCCTAACAGGGGCGGCGCAAGAAAATCTTTCGGACACGACGGCGAAAAACGAGGATTCTCAGAAAGGCACGGACGATTCGGTCATGACAGAAAAAATGATGCCGGCCGCTCAGACCGCCCGGGCAGATTTGGAGAAGGCCGCTTCCATGGCAAAAAAAGCGGTGGTCAGCGCGATGAGCGCGGCGAAGGTTTCGGTCACGGACGCGCATCTGCTTACGCAAAAAGCGAGGATGCGATTCCTTCAAACGAATACTAGACCTGTTCGGAGACTCTGTTAGTTTCCGAATGCCTGTACCGATTTCGGACGCTTAGAAAAAGTTGTTTCCGGCAATTTTTCGAAGTTTCCATTTGGTATCGGTCAGTCAGAAAATATATTCAATGAGAATGACAATACATCCGATAATGATGAATAGGATAAAAGTCTTATTTAAAAGGAGTGCATATGTATAAAGCCCGTAGACGTGCAGCGTTGGTTACGATAAATATCATCTCAGCAGTTGCATTTATTTTTATTGCGGTAAACCTTGCGCCACAGACAAAGCTTACTGATTACCAGACGTATTCAAACATCTTTCCTATCGTCGTTACGGCTTTCCTTTTTGCCCTGCTTTCATTCGGAAGCGTTACTGCTTTTGTGAACATTCGCGAAAACCTTGAGAAAAAAATCATGAGGTCGGGCGCGACTTCTTACATGACAAAGTTCATCGACCGCCTGAGATTCTGCTATTCTCTCGATGATTTTTATTCCGCTGTCTCGGAGATCCTTGAGCTTGAGGCCGACTGTTCCGTTCTTTATGTTGACCGCTCCACCGATTACGTTCTTTACAACAGCCCGAGCAAAATCACCACTAACCCGGATGTCCTGAAAACTCTGGCTCAAAATTATTCTTCTCGCTGGCACGATCCTATCAACTTTATCGGAGACAAACTTGGTCTTGTCGAAGATTTGAAAAAGGCGAGGGGATTTTTCTTCGTCAGCGATGAGGAGCACTTTTTCGTCTTCAACCGATACACATATTTGATCGACGGTGAGATTTACCGAACCCTCTACGAGGAGTTTTGTCGTTTCCAGAACCGTTCCCGAATCATTTCAAGCCTTTCGGAAATCTCCGAGCTTTCTACCGAATGGGAGCAGCTCGCCGATGCGCAGCAGGCCTTCTTGCCGCAGAAAATGCCTGAAATCAAGAACCTGAAGCTGGGCGCATATTTCCGTCCTCTTATCAACGTTTCCGGTGACTATTATACCGTTCTTCCGATCGACGAGCACAAGACCCTTCTGATGCTTGGCGATGTTTCCGGAAAAGGTCTTGCCGCAGCCCTCGTCATGGGCTTGGTAATGAACACCGTAAAAATCAAGGAGAACAAGGAAGATCTTCCGGGCATGATCATTGCGGTTGATAACGCCATCAAGAGCATGCACCTTCAGGATAAATACACGGTTTTATTCATCGGAATCGTCGACACTGAAAAAATGAAAATCACTTACGTCAATGCTTCGATGTCAGACCCTATAATCGTCACCCGTTCTCCTGATGGTTACCGAATCAAGTCGCTTTCCTCAAACTGTTCGATCGTCGGAATCATCCCGATCGATCTCAGCGACATTCAGGTTTCCGAGCAGCGACTTTTCTCCGGCGACCTCATAATGATGGCTTCGGACGGTATTTCGGAGGTCATGAACGCTGACAAGGTTGAGCTTGGTGATACGGAGCTCTTTACCGACACTATCAAGGCAAGTGCCTCAAAAAATCCTGATGATTTTATCAAAGATATGGTTGACCTTGTCATGTCTTACAATGCCGATACAAGGCTTCATGACGATCTTACGATGCTCGTCGCAAAGGTTGAGAGGTAAAAAATGATTTATGCAGTTATTAACATATTGTTCGTAATCTTCCTTTCATGGCTTGCAATCTTCACCGACCGAAAAACAGGTAGTGAAGGCACAAGCCCTGTCGTATATCTGAACCTCATTCTTGATGCTGCCTGCGGTATCATGGCGGTGGCAATTCTTTTGTCAAACAGCGGCGCACCTGAAAGATTGTCTTTCTTCCTTTGCGAAATGGTTTACTTCCTGATGGGAATTTATGTCGTTCAGCTGAGTATCTATTACGTTCTGTATCCGTCGGTTGAGCGCGGCCTTATTCCTACGGCTGTAAACTGGGGCGCTTTAATCTGGTGTATTTGGATAATTTTCTTCCATTTTACAGGAATCACAATCACGAACTTTATCGGTATGCGAGTTGAGTCAAAATCTCTCTTCCTTGGAAACCTCGCAAACCTGTTCCCGTACAGCTATTTCGAGTTCTATCAGGCTATTGTTTTCTACACTGTTCCGTTCTTCGCAGTTCTGATCATGCTTTTGCGATCTGAGAACCGTGAGAGCAAACTTGATCATGAAAAAGCCATGCTCAACTCAATATCGATCATTTTGATCTGGGTCGGCATGGCGATAATAAAAAGGGCGTCGATTCGCGTTCCGATGTTCTCCACCCTTGTTTTGCTTCCGTTCGTATTTGCCCAGTGGATTCTCGTTCGCTCCGTATTGATAAACTTCCTTTACGATATTCTTTCTACCTTCGGATTTTTCATCCAACTTTTCGCGGGATACATCGTGCCGGCAATCTTTGTCGGAGTTATGTTCGCCGTTTTGTGGCCGATCTATACAACAAGTCCTCGTATTTTCTACTTCGATCTGATTCTTGTCATCGTTTTGACCGTTACGCTTTCTTATCTTTTCACAAAATTCCTGAACAAAAGATTCTCGTTCAGAACCCAGCAGTACGCGGTTTCATTCGAGTCCGATTTGTCAGAGTTCGACTTCTCG
The DNA here is from genome assembly GCA_947170195.1 of uncultured Treponema sp. Taxonomy (GTDB): domain Bacteria; phylum Spirochaetota; class Spirochaetia; order Treponematales; family Treponemataceae; genus Treponema_D. The sequence goes on from CAMVSS010000026.1 coordinate 11,178, forward strand.
GACGACCCTGAGAACATCGTTCACAATATGCAGGACATTTTCAACAAAAACATCGGTATGTCATTTTTGAGGATCCTGATTGAAAACGGTAATGAAGAGATTGAGTCTGTTTATGACGGCGAAAATGAAAAGCATATTTGCGTACCTCTAAAGGGAAAGATGTTCGATACTTTGCTGAACCAGAACCGCCGCATTGTATTCCGAAACGACGTTGCGACAAGCTATCACTATTCGGCAATCCGAAACGAACTTGCGACATTCTTCAAAACGACGAGCGCGGATGCCTTTATCATCCTGAACGAGGGGCGCCGTATCCTTGGCGTACTTGTTCTTGGTCCTAAGGTCGGCGGCAACATCTACTCAGATTACGACTTCGACGTCTTCACAAAACTTTATTCATATTTCTTCGTGTTGGGCTACTACATGAAGAACATTGGTAACCAGGAAATCGTCGGTACTGTAAACCGCGAAATCCGTATGTCAGAGCAGATAATCGAATCTATTCAGGGCAACATGGACCCTATCAAAAACAAGCGTTTTGATTCGGGTACTTTGATGACCCATGCGCACAATATCGGTGGTGAGTTCATTGACTTGGTCCGTCTCAGCGAAGACAGGCATATCTTTGTAATGGGCGACCTCTCCGGCAAAGGTATCGCGGCCTCAATGAGCATGGTAATCGTTAAGTCTGTAATTCGAACCTTCCTTCAGGAAACAAAGGATTTCAAACTTCTCGTAGAAAAAGTAAATCAGTTCATCAGATTCAACCTTCCTAAGGGAACGTTCTTCGAGGGTGTATTTGGCCTGATTGATTTTAACGAAAATACAGTCTATTACATTAACTGTGCGGTTCCGGCCCTTCTTCTCTACAACCGTTCGTACAACAACGTCATGGAGATTCAGGGAGAAGGTCACGTACTCGGATTCGTAAAGGATATTTCTCCGTACTTAAAAGTAAAGAAAATCAAACTGAATCCTGGCGACATCATGGTTGCGGTAACCGACGGTATTCTTGACTCCAAGTCGCTTCGTGGTGAAGCTTACGGAAAGGAGCGAATCCAGAAATCGATAGCCGAGAATACAAACCTCCCTGCTTCAAACATTGTAGAATCGATATTCCAGGGCCTCAAGAACTTCCTTTCTAAGGAACTTGATGACGATGTAAGTATCTTTGTTCTGAAACTTTTGAAATAGGAGTTAGTTGAATGGAACAGTTAGGCATTACCGAAAAAAACGGTGCAAACTATATTCTGTATGAGATTTCCGGGGAATTGACAACGTATACCGCGATCGAATTCCAGGAAAAAATGTTTGAGACAATTCAGCATTCAAACATAATCCTTGATTTGTCATCCCTTGATGCCATCGACTCGGTCGGCGTTGGCATTATCATGGCAACTTTCAATGACGGCGAGGAGTACGGCCATAAATTCTATATGATGAATCCTTCTCCGGCTGCTCGTCAGGCACTGGAAGATACAGGCTTTTATAGTACTTTTGAATTTATTCACTCCGTAACAGAGATGTCTTGAAATGAAAAAAATTTTTATTGCTCTTTTTTCTATTTCGTTGCTGTGCTCATGCAACGAGAAAACGGTTGCGTCTTCAGCTGGTTCTTCGGAGAAAGCAAAAACTAAGAATGAAGTTCCTGCGGTAAATCCGGAAATCGAAAAGCTGGCGCGTGTTCTTTCTTCTATGACGGATCGCTGTAAGGAAGCGATTCCAAACGGAAATCCTGAGGAATTCCTCAGCGATCTGCATAAGGTTCTTGATTCCGAAAAAGCATTGCACCGGGATGATGATCTGGACATACTTTTCCTGATCGACAAAAAGCATTCAGTTGGCTCGGATTACGTTCCGAAAGATCTTATAAGCGTAAAAAACAACAACCTGTGGAATGTTAGCAGAAACGACCTTTCTTTGCGCCCTGAAAGCTACGAGGCTCTGGAGAATCTTTCCAGAGCTGCGCTTGAAGACGGCATAAAGCTCATGGTTTCGTCAACTTACCGCTCTTATTCTTATCAGGACAAGCTTTTTAACCGCTATGTCGCGCAGGACGGGCTTGAGCTTGCTGAGCGTTATTCGGCCAGACCTGGAACAAGCCAGCATCAGCTTGGAATGGCCATCGACTTCGGCTCAATCACAGACGATTGGGGTGACACAAAAATGGGAAAGTGGGTGTACGACCATGCCGCTGATTACGGATGGAGCCTCAGTTTCCCTCGCGGGTATGAGGATGTGACCGGCTATATGTGGGAATGCTGGCATTTCCGCTACATTGGTAAAGAAGCCTGCCTTTTCCAGAAAAAATGGTTCAGTAACGTCCAGCAGTTTATGTTGGAATTTCTGCACGCCTGGAAGCAGGCCGATTAGTGGATTTATTACCTTGGATTTATAACGCACATCGCGGATAAAATCAGATTCGCATCGCATAAAACAAAAACCCCGGAAAGTTTTCATCAGAAAACCTTTCCGGGGTTTTTGAATTTTATTGGAGCGTATTTATTACTGGCCTTTCTTCTGTTTTGAGATAAGGTCGAATACTACTGCGCCAAGCAAAACGGCACCTTTTACGACTTTCTGGATATCTGTTGACCAACCGATCAAAGACATACCGTTGTTCAGAATACCCATAACGAAAGCACCGACTACAGCGCCGATAATTGTTCCGACACCACCTGCAGCGGCAGCACCACCGATGTAACAAGATGCGATGGCATCAAGCTCGAATCCATCACCTGCTTTTGGAGTTGCAGAACCGTTTCGTGCAGAAAGAACGATACCTGCTACGGCAGCGAGGAAGCCCATGTTCATGTAAACCCAGAAGAATACCTTTCGAGTGTTGATACCTGAGAGGCGGGCAGCTTTTTCATTACCACCGAGCGCGTAAATCTGACGGCCTGCGACTGTTCGGCTTGTGATGAAGTGGTAGATTCCAACGATTACAGCCATAAGAACGAGTACGTTAGGAATACCGTTGTTGCAAGCAAGTTTGAAAATCAAGAACCAAAGGATGAACAGAATGATCAATTCCTTGAGTACAATCTGCCACATCGGGTTTACAGGGAAATCATACTTTCTCTTTGTGTGGTATGATTTGATCTCTGCGATGATGATACAGATTGATGCTATGATTGCGATTGCAATTGAAACGAGGTCGAGATGACCTGGAACTCTGTTTGGTCCGACATGTCCGAACGGAATGTTGATTGTTGGCAAGAATCCTGCGCCGATTACATTGTAGAGCGGAGGTGTAGGTCCTACAGTTCGTGCTTTAAGCATTGTGTAGGTCAAACCACGGCCCATAAGCATGGAAGCAAGAGTTACAACGAATGGCGGTATATGAAGTTTTGCGATAAAGAATCCGACCAACGCACCGGCAAAAGTTCCGACTAAAAGAGCTACTGCGAATCCGACAAATACAGGCATGTGTAAATCTACAACAAGAAGCGCAGAGCAGGCACCTGTCAAAGCGACGATAGATCCGACACCGAGGTCGACGTTTCCGGTGAGTACACAAAGAAGCATACCGACGGCAAGGATAACGACATATCCGTTCTGCATGATCAGGTTGTTGATGTTCATCGGCGAAGCGTTTTTTCCGCCCGTCGCAACAAGGAACAGCAGGAAAATCACGATCAGCGCGATTACCATACCGAACTGTTTTATGTCTATATTCTCAACTTTTTTCTCCTGAAGAGGTTTATTTAGTTCCATAGAAATCTCCCTTTGAGTTATTGTGTGCCATAATGCACTTCATGATGCTTTCCTGAGAAGCTTCTTTTGCAGAAAGCTCTCCTGCAATCTCTCCCTCGTTTATGACATAGATTCGGTCACATGTTCCGAGCAGCTCCGGCATCTCAGATGAAATGACGATGACAGCCTTTCCGCTTTTTGCAAGTTCGTTGATGACGCAGTAAATTTCGTATTTAGCGCCGACATCGATACCTCGGGTAGGTTCGTCAAGAATAAGCACGTCAGGCTGTGAAAGCATCCATTTTGCAAGAACGACCTTCTGCTGGTTTCCGCCGGAAAGGTTTCCGACTTTTTGATTTATAGAAGGCGTTTTTACATTGATTCGCTTGCGGTACTCTTCGGATTTAACGATTTCTTCGTTGTTGTCAACCACACCCTTTTTAGAGAAGTAGTTTCGAAGAGCGGCCATAGTCATATTATGCTTGATGTCGTCAATCAGAACGAGACCGTAATTTTTTCTGTCCTCTGATGTGTATGCAATTTTTGCATTGATGGCATCGCGCACATTATTGATTTTGACTTCTTTGCCGTGCATTTTGATCTTTCCGGAAATCTTTTGTCCCCAAGATTTTCCGAAGATGCTCATAGCAAGCTCAGTTCGTCCCGCACCCATAAGGCCTGCGAGTCCTACAACTTCACCGGCCCTTACATTGAAACTTACATCCGAAATAAAATGTCTGTTCGGATCATCCGGATGATATACGTTCCAGTTTGAGACTTCCATGATTACATCGCCGATTTTGCAATCTGTTCTCGGTGGATATCGGTTCGTCAGTTCTCGACCAACCATTCCTTTGATGATACGTTCCTCGGAAAAATCATCGACACCTTTTGTAAGAGTTTCGATTGACTGTCCGTCGCGTATAACCGTGATTTTATCAGCGATATAGCTGATTTCGTTGAGCTTATGTGAAATCATGATGCAGGTGATGCCCTGTTTCTTCAGTTCGAGCAGAATCTGCAAAAGATGAGCACTTTCTTCGTCGTTGAGAGAGGCTGTCGGCTCGTCAAGAATCAAGAGGTTTACTTTTTTAGCAAGAGCCTTTGCGATTTCTATGAGCTGTTGTTTGCCGACACCGAGTGAATTTACCGGTGCGTTGATGTTTTCATGCTCAAGCCCTACTTTTTTGAGCATTTTTACGGCACGGGAACGGGTTTTGTCCCAGTCGATAACACCTTTCATTGCAAGTTGTTCGTTGCCCATGAAAATATTTTCTGCAACGGACAGATAAGGACTTAACGCAAGTTCCTGATGAATAATTACAATTCCCTTTTGTTCGCTGTCTTTAAGCGAATGGAATTTGCAAGTTTCCCCATTGTATATAATGTCGCCGGAATATGTACCGTAAGGATAGCTTCCGGAAAGAACATTCATAAGGGTTGATTTACCAGCTCCGTTCTCTCCGCAAAGCGCGTGGATTTCTCCGCGGGCAACCTTTATGGATACGTCATCAAGTGCCCGGACACCCGGGAATTCCTTGGTGATGTGATCCATTTCCAGAATGATATCTTCCATAATGTTTATTTTGTTATCCTGTTTTGAATTAAAAAAAGCCCCGGCACATGAGTCCGGGACTTTTTAGCAATTACAGCTTACAGTCCGAGCTGTTCTTTTGTGTAGTAGCCGCCATCAACGATGACTGACTGGTAGTTGTCTTTATCAACTGCAACTGGAGTACAGAGGTAAGAAGGTACTACGAGCTTACCGTTGTTGTACTGTGTTGTATCGTTGATTTCTGGTTTAGATCCTTCGAGAACTGCTTCAACCATTGTTACACACTTAGAAGCGAGAAGACGAGTATCTTTGTAGATAGACATTGTCTGAGTTCCAGAGATGATGTTTTTTGTAGCCATCAATTCAGCATCCTGACCAGAGATGAGAGGCCAGTTAGCAGCTGTGTAACCAGCACCTTCGAGAGCTGCTTTTACACCGTAAGCGAATCCGTCGAATGCTGTACAAGCGATGTCAAGGTTTTCGTTTCCGTAGAAGCCTGAGAGGTAGTTTTCTGCCCACTGCTGAGCTGTTTCCTGAGACCAGCGGAGAATACAAGTTTTTTCGAAAGAAGTTCGACCTGTTTTGCACTTCAAAACACCGTTGTCGAGGTACTGCTTGAGAACTTCCATTACACCGTTGTAAAGGAACAATGCGTTGTTGTCATCTGGAGACCCCATGAAGAACTCGATTGTGTAAGAACGACCTTCGCTCTTAGCTGTTTTAAGTCCTTTTTTCTCTTCAATATATTTAGCGATTGCTGTTCCTACACCCTTGTTATCGAATGTTGCATAGTAAGAAACTGCATCTGTGTCCATGAGCAATCGGTCGTAAGCAATTACAGGAATACCCTGCTGTTTAGCCTGTGCAAGAACATTTACCAATGCTGTAGAGTCAATAGCTGCAACAACAAGACAGTTAACCTTTTGTGCAATGAGGTTCTCAATAGAATAGCCTTTTTCCTCAAGCTGTTTCTTCATGTTAGCACCGTCGTTGATCCAGCGCTCTGAAGACTGTGTAGGCATCGCAACACCTACGATTTTTTTTGCGGAACCAGCTCCTGATTTCTCATTACAAGAGAACAAAGTGAACGAGAATGCCGCTGCAGCAAGCAAACACAAGATTTTTTTCATTGAAATTTTCCTCCAATTTTTCAATAAAATTGCCGTAATTAAACAGCACGTTAAAAAAATTATCCTATGCGTTTTTTAAGATGTCAAACTTTTTTTTAAGGACTTTACCGACATATTTAAAAAACAGCACCTCGGCCGTATCGCTGGTGCAATAGTGCCGAGGTGCTGCCTCTTAAAAAAAGTTAATCTGTGGATTATTTTACAACGACATTAACGAGTTTACCTGGAACGACGATAATCTTTGCGACCGTCTTTCCTTCGGTGAACTTTTTGAAGCCTTCGGTTTCTTTTGCCATGGCTTCCAGAGTTGCGTTGTCTGTGTTTGCAGCGGCTTCGAATTTTGCACGGAGCTTGCCGTTAATCATGACAGGGAACTCTTTTGTATCGTCCTTGCAGAACTCTTCGCTGAATTGTGGCCATTTTGCATAAGCACAGCTTTCTTTGTGACCGAGTTTTTCCCAGAGCTCTTCGCCGAGGTGAGGAGCATACGGAGAAAGCAGGAGAACGAAGCCTTCCCACATTTCGCGCGGGAGAGAATCGAATTTGCTTGCTTCGTTTACGAAAATCATCATCTGAGAAATCGCTACGTTGAAGTCGAGGTTGTTTGTATCTTCAGTGACCTTTTTGACAGTCTTTGCATAAGTTTTGCGCAGAGAAGCCAAGTCTTTGTCGAGCTTACCTTTGATGTCAACGTCTGTCATCGGCTTGTCGCTCAGGTTCCAGATTTTGTCGAGGAAGCGGTTTACGCCGATCAAGCCCTGTGTGTTCCAAGGTTTTGAAACTGTGAGCGGTCCCATGAACATTTCGTACATCCGCACTGAATCTGCACCGTAGCTTTTAATCATTTCGTCAGGGTTTACGACATTTTTGAGTGATTTAGACATCTTTGCGATTACGCGCTCAAGCTCTTCACCGTCATCGTTTGCATAGAATTTTCCATCTTTTTCTGTGACAGCATCAACAGCGACCAAAGACTTGCTCTTTCTCTGGAAAGCGAATGATGTAATCATGCCCTGATTGATGAGGCGCTGGAACGGTTCTTTTGTTGAGACAACTCCCAAATCGTAGAGGACTTTGTGCCAGAATCGTGCGTAGAGAAGGTGAAGGACGGCATGCTCGGCACCACCGACATACAAATCAACCGGCATCCAGTAGCTTTCCTTTGCTTTGTCGGCAAAAGCCTTTGTATTTGTAGGGTCGAGGTAGCGAAGGTAATACCAGCAGCTTCCTGCCCACTGAGGCATTGTGTTTGTCTCACGGCGTGCGTCTTTGCCGCACTTAGGACACTTGCAGTTTACCCAAGAATCGATTCCTGCTAAAGGACTTTCGCCTGTTCCTGTCGGCTGATAAGTTTTGACGTTCGGCAATTCCAATGGAAGCTCTTCTTCCGGAATCGGAACAATGCCGCAGTCCGGACAGTGAACTAGAGGAATTGGCTCGCCCCAGTATCGCTGGCGGCTGAAAACCCAGTCGCGGAGCTTGTAGTTTACTGCTTTTTTGCCGATTCCCTTTTCGTTTAAGAATTCCAGCATTTTAGCGATTGCGTCTTTTTTGTTGAGGCCGTTTAAGAATTCTGAATTGACATGGATTCCGTCTTCTGTCCAGGCCTGCTTCTGGACATCAACTTCGCTCTTCAATACTTCGATGATAGGAAGGTTGAATTGCTTTGCGAAGTCCCAGTCTCGTGTGTCGTGGGCAGGAACGGCCATGATTGCGCCTG
>CAMVSS010000027.1 GCA_947170195.1 uncultured Treponema sp.
TAACAATATTACTACGTATCAGTACATTTTTTTTGCATGAAACAACGATGCAATTTTTTACAAAGCAGAAGTTTCTACAGACTTATTTAATCGTCATCCCGCTGAGTCAGATAAACAAGCCAATATCCGCCACCAACAAGAACCGCCCCGCCGACGATGTTTCCAAGAGTTACTGGCAAAAGATTCTTTACGAGGAATGAAAACAAATTCAAACCATCGGCATCGATTCCGTATACATTTTTTGCGAACAAAGCTGAAGGAATAAAATACATGTTTGCGATACAGTGCTCAAAACTACAGATGACAAAGAGCATGATCGGAAGATACAGAGCGATTATTTTTCCTGCGATATCTTCAGTAGAGAAAGAAACCCATACTGCAAGACAAACCATAAAATTACACAAAATACCTTTTGCGAACGCATCGAAGAACGGCATGTTGACTTTCGCAACGCCAGTAGAAACGACAGCCTGAGCCAGACCGTTATTGAACATGTCGAGGACATGACCGTAATTTACAAGGAAAGCGACGAAAATCGCACCAACCGCATTGCCAAGATAAACGACAAGCCAGCTTCGGAGCATCGCGCTAAGATATGTATTTTTTGAAAGAACAGAAATAAAGATGAGACAGTTACCGGTAAACAACTCACCGCCGGCAACGATGACCATCATGAGGCCGATCGGGAACACAACTCCGCTCAAGAACTTCGCGAGTCCAGGAGAGGGAACTCCGTATGAGGCTATCTGGCTTCCAAGCCCACCCAAAGCTATGAAAGCTCCCGCAAAACAAGCAAGCACAAACAAGACCCATGATTTTCTGGCTGTTTTTCCATCACCGACCATGACATATAATTCTGCAATCTCTGCTGGTGTATTCATTTCAGTATCCTATTAATTTAATTGATTTATGAAAATTAACTCTAAAAACTAAAGTTTTTAGAGATTTTCCTATTTTATTCACAATACACTATTTTCTCGAAATTGTATACAAAATAAAATTTTCCATGTCTTCTCAATGAGTTTCTTTGATAAAAGAACATGAAGCTCGCAACAGTTTGCTTTCCATTTTCGTTCACTCGTGGTATCATTTTCTATACTTTATATTTTTTTTGATTTTGGAGATGCTATGAAACCAACGTTGCTTGTTCTTGCAGCCGGAATGGGAAGCCGATACGGCGGCGTAAAACAAATCGATTCAGTAGGAAAAAACGGAGAATGTTTGCTTGACTTCGCAGCTTATGATGCCCAGAAATGCGGATTCGGAAAAATCGTATATATAATCCGAAAAGACATCGAAAAGGACTTCCGCGAACGTCTATTTGACCGCATCGCGCGCAATTTCGATGCAGAATATGTATTCCAGACACCGGAAGCGCTCCTGACAGAAGCGGAGCAGAAAATTGCGGCTGGCGCAGAGCGAAAGAAGCCTTGGGGAACGATCCATGCAGTTCTCTGCGCAAAACAGGCAATCAACGAGCCGTTTGCCGTCATCAATGCGGATGACTATTATGGAAGAAGCGCATTCGAAACGCTCGGAAAATATCTTTCTTCAATAAATAATGACTGTACCGAGCACGCAATGGTCGGCTACATTCTCGGAAACACTATGAGCCGCAACGGTTCTGTCAGCCGCGGAGTTTGCGAAGCAGAAAACGGCTATCTCAAGTCAATCGTAGAAAACACGAAGATTTACTACACAGGCGAGAATTTCAGCGGAAATGAAATTGAGTCAGATCTGAATGGAAAAATTCTCAAGCTTACCGGAAAGGAAACGGTCAGCATGAACCTGTTCGGATTTACACCGAAAGCTTTCGAAGGATTTGAAGACTACTGGGAAAGCTTCAAAAAGACATCCCTCACACTCCCGAAGGCAGAGGCTCTTCTTCCTGTTGCCGCAAGTGACATCATCAAAAACGGAAAAGGCAAAATCAAGGTCTTCACATCGGAGGAGAGTTGGTTCGGAATGACCTACCCTGAGGACAAACAGGTCGTAAAGGATGAAATCGCGAAGAAAATCGAAAGCGGTTATTATCCGGAAAAACTTTGGGAAAAATAAAAACACTGATTCCACGAATTATTGTCTGTCACGACTTATAATCCGTGGAAAAACCAGTGCAATCTTGGTTCAAAATTTATGCTAAAACTAAAACCTATTCGCTCAGAAAAAGTCTGGGGATACGAGGATTGGATTGCCTCGACTCACAAGGACGGTCCCCAGAAAGAATTCGTTGACCTCGTAAAGGATTATCCTCTGCTCGTAAAGGTCATTCAGGCAAACGACACGCTGTCAGTTCAGGTGCATCCGGACGACGAGCTTGCCGTAGAACTCGAAGGCAGCGGCTCCCGCGGAAAGACCGAATGCTGGTATGTGCTCGATGCAAAGCCGGGCGCAAAACTCGTCTACGGTCTTGACGGAAGTCATCCGGCTGATGAGATTGCAAGAGCAATCAGCTCAAATTCGCTCGAAAAACTGCTCAATCAGGTTGAAGTTCACAAAGGTGACTTCGTCTACATTCCAGCGGGCACAGTCCACGCAATCGGCGGCGGGCTCAGGCTCATGGAAGTACAACAGAGCTGCAATATCACCTACAGGCTCTACGACTGGGGCCGCCCGCGGGAACTGCACGTCGAAAAATCGCTGAAAGTTCTCGGAAAACTCGATAATCCGAACACTAAAGCCGACGAACGCGTACGTGCGGACGAAGCGGTATTTGACGGCAGGACGATAAAAAGCCTTCCGCCACATTTTGAATGCCCGTACTTCGAGATGGACAAAATAACCGTCAAGGGAGGATTTTCTTTCCTTGCCCACGAAACGGAACTCATATTCATCTCACGGAACGAAAAGCTGCTTTCAGTCCGCTCAACATCAAAGGACGGAACAAAGGCCGAAGAAAGCGATGTCAAAGAAGAATCAATCTTTGCAATCTCCCCTGGAGAAAAAGTTACGCTTGAAGGCGCCGGCGAAGTCATAAGAATCAAACCGGTATCTTCCGCAAACTGATGCATTCAAATATTAAAATCTAAAAAAAAGCTTTCATCCGCACGGAATGAAAGCTTTTTTTGTCGCTGTGATTTTTAAGGCAGAGTCTTAAAAATCAGCGGAACGGACTTACGAATTGATTTCCACGATTGTCTCGAGGGCGAGCTTCATCATGTTTGTGAAGGTCGTCTGACGTTCCTCTGCGGTCGTCTGTCCGCCAAGAAGGATGTGGTCGCTGACAGTCATGATTGCCATAGCATTTCGCTTGAACTGTGCTGCAAGCGTAAACAGCTCTGCGCTCTCCATCTCAATGCCGAGAACGCCGTACTGAGCCCACTTCTTCCAGTTTTCGTTTAGATCGTAGAAGAAATCTGATGAAACGACTGAACCAACCTGATATCGGATGTCCATCTTTTCGGCGATGCGGTCAGCTGTTTTTACGAGCTTGAAACTTGCGGTCGGAGCAAAGTGCATGTTTCCGAAACGCTGATTCAAAAGGCAAGAATCTGAACATGCAGAATTGACGATGATTGTGTCGCGCAACTTGATGTCTTCGGCAACAGCACCGCATGTTCCTACACGGATTGCATTCTGAACGCCATAATCCTTGAAAAGCTCAGTTACATAGATTGAGAGGGACGGCTGTCCCATTCCTGTACCCTGAACGCTCACCGGAACGCCTTTGTATGTTCCTGTGAAGCCGAACATTCCGCGAACTTCGTTATAGCACTTAGGGTTCTCCAAAAAATTCTCCGCGATGAATTTTGCTCTGAGCGGATCTCCAGGAAGAAGGATGTTTTTTGCGATTGCGCCCTCAGGGGCATTAATGTGAGTACTCATTCTTTCACCTCTTTTGATTTCTCTTTAGTTTTCATGCCTGTTAATTTAATTGCTGATTCAGCTTGTTTCAAGAGCAATTCTGAATTTTTTCCTGCCTGATTTACGCTTTCCGCAAGATTTGCGTTGTCTTTTCGCATCATGCTGAATTGTTTCTCAGAATCATGAACGCTTTCGGTGATGCTCTTGAGGTTCATATCGATTGTCTTTCCGAGCATGTTCTGTTGCTCGATGGACTCGGACATCTCCTCGAAGCTGGCATTTACGTTCGCGCTGTTTTCGACGATGTTTTCGAATGAATCATGAACTGAATCAGAGCTTTCAACCATCGAGTCAACCATGGTCTTCATCTCGTCGATGACAGCCTCGACCTTGTCTTCCTGATCGCGGCTCTTTTCGGCAAGACGACGAATTTCGCGGGCAACAACGGCAAATCCGGCACCAAGCTCGCCTGCGTGAGCTGCCTCGATGGCGGCGTTGAGGGCGAGCAAATCGGTCTGGGAGGTAACGTCAGCAATCAGCTTGTTTGCTTCGACTAGATCCTTAGAGCAGTCAACGATCTTGTTAATCTTTGACTGAAGAACTGAGATATGTTCCTGACCAGCCTGAGAACTTCGCTCAAGAGCCTTTGCGTTCGCAAGAGAAGCACGGCGGACGCTGTCCATAACGTGGATCTGATTTATGAGCGTAACGATGTGGTCGTGAGAATCCTCGATGCTTGCGCTCTGGCGGTCAAGAAGATCTCCATAAGAATCCAGAGATTTGACTGTTGAACCGACAGTTTCTTTTACGTTATTTATGAACTGATGCTGGGCGTATGCTTCCCCATGACTCAGATTGAGAACGGAAGTCATCGACCGCAGAATGTTCATTACGAAAACATAGTAAATTCCTACGATAACGGCGGTGAGAATAATAAGAAGCAGGACGAACAATGAAATCGAGTTGAGAATGGCATCCTTGAAAGTGTATGGTCTGAAAATCACCATTGTCCAGTTGAGCGTCGGAACTGGATAGAACACATACTCACCACGGCGGGTCGAGAAAATCGTCGGCTCGTCCTTTGCAAGAGTCTGTCCGTCAAGCTCAGGAAACATATCGACAACAGGAGTTTTTTCTTCGATTAATGCCGTGTCTGTAGTGCCGGTTATTTCGCCGTTTGAATTATAAAAGTACATGACATCGTTTTTACCGAGGCTCGCAAAAAGGCTGTCGAAAAGACCTGTGAGCGGAATTCCCGTTCCTGCGATGCCGACAGCTCTTCCGGCAGGATTTCTGACAACAGCGTTTATCCAGAGCATGGATTTTTTTAGCTCGGCATTGTAGTTTATATTGAAATTGTAGACCTCAGTCTCGTTAATAGTCATTCCGTACCAGTAGGCATCGGGATCTTTCGGATCGACAGTGTAGACATATGCCAGATCCGAATAGAATTTTTTGTCCCCATCGGCAACCCAGAAGACAGTCTTGCCCAAAAAAGAATTCCTGAAAGCGGCAAAATCTTTTATTGCGGAATTGAAAAGCTCATTCGAAGCTGGATTCTGCATATATTCGATTACAGACGGAGATTTTGTCATCTGGATACAGAGGGCAATCTCGCTTCCCAACCCGGATTCGAAGTTGAGTGCTTTAAGCTCGGCAGTCTGCATGAGGAGTTTTCCGGTCTGAGCTTTGAAGTTAGCCCGCGCACCGAAAGTTACAAGAAATACAGAAATCAGTATGACCGTTCCTAGAAAAACGGCTGAAAAGAACAGAGTTTTGACTTTATACGTAGTATTTTTCAAAATTTCCATAAGAAAATTATACAACAGTATTTTGAAAAATAAAGAAAAATAAACTCTGTCCTAAATCGACCCGCCTAGCAGAAAAAGATTCCGAACAAAGCCCCGGAAAGGACTATGAACACCGGATGGATTTTCGTGCGAAGCATGATGAACAATGCGAGCAGATAGAACAGCAGATTTGGAAGAGGTATTACAAGTCCCGAATTCCATGTGGAGATATCACAGGCAGAAAATTGCGGGAGAAAGACTATGAGGGCCAAAATGATTACTCTTCCGGCGGCAACAGCTATCACCCCGGAGACACTCGGCCTGAGCGTACTGAACGCAGCCTTTACGCCAGCCTTATCGCTGAATTTCCCGAAGAAACGCGCTATCAGGATGATAGTGATGAGGGACGGAAGGACTTCGCCTAGAGTCGTAATAAATCCTCCGAAGACTCCGTAGAGTTCCGTTCCGACGTAGGTGGCAATGTTGATTCCGATAGGTCCCGGAGTACTCTCGGAAATTGCGACCATGTTGAAGAATTTATCGATTGAGAGAAGCTTGAACTGATCGACCAGAACTTGCTGCATGATGGTGATGGCGACCTGTCCTCCGCCAATCGTTATAAGTCCGACGTAAAAGAATACGGCGATTAGACAGAACAGTCCTGCGACCGTCTGGTTCTGAATCTGGGTGATGATGAAATCTATCATTTTTCGTCACCTCCCTTTTCGTCCTGAGGAAGTGATTTCTCCGGGCGCAAATCTCCGCGAAGCCCCGCAAGGATTACACCGATGAACGCGCTTCCGAGGATGATGTATATGGTGTTCACGTTGAAGACAAAGATCAGTATGAATGATATGACGAGCAGGCAGAAACCGAACACGTTCTTCACGGATTTTTTTGAGAATTTGTAGACTGCGCTGGTAAGTATGGCGGCGACGGCAACATTGATTCCTGTGAGCGCTTTCTGCACCCAGATGATGTCGGCGAAATTGCTGATAAAAAACGCAATGACGGTGATTATGATGATTGACGGACAGACCATGCCGAAAGTGCCGACACATCCGCCGACGACGCCGGCACGCTTGTAACCTGCAAACGTAGCCACGTTCACGGCGATGATGCCCGGCGTACTCTGACCGATTGCAAACCAGTCAATCAGTTCTTCCGACGTTACCCAGCCACGCTTCTCCACAAGCTCCGTCTCCAGAATAGGCAGCATGGCGATTCCACCGCCGAACGTGCACAATCCTACCTTAAAAAATACGAAAAATAAATCAAGCAGTCTCTTAAGCATATCGTTATGTCCTATCTGTTGGAGAGGGCATTGAGCTTGCGAAGCCATGCCTTTGCTTTCTCCGCCTTGTCGCCCGAAATAAGAGCCTCATCTGCTCGCCATGCCCAGTTTGCCTGAGCGGTTGACGGCGTGTTCATGCGCGAGCTGGAGCCGAGCGCATACACATCCTGCAGGGGAACAATTGCGTAGGCCGCGATGCTCTCAAATGCCAGCGCGATGAGCCGCCTGGTGAGCGACTTCGAGCGTATCATTTTCTGAGCCTTTTCCTGACTGACATCCTCGCCAGAGACGTAGGATGCTATCAAGGCCTGAGTTTCCGCATCGAATTTTTCGATGGCTCCCTGCGTTGTGTCGTTGTCATGCGTGCCCGTGTAGACGACGCAGTTTGGATTCTCAAAATTGTGAGGAAGGAACGCATTTTTCAGTCCGTCGCGCTCGTTCTTGTCGAACGCAAACTGCAGGACCTTCATTCCAGGAAGACCAGTTTCGTCCCTCAGGGCGCGCACTTCGTCCGTTATAATTCCCAGATCCTCTGCAATGAGCGGCAAGTCGCCCAGCTCTTTTCTGATTGTATCGAACAGCTCCTTTCCAGGTCCCTTGAGCCATTCACCAGATGTGGCATTCTCGCTGCCAAACGGAACAGCCCAGTAGCTTTCGAAGCCGCGGAAGTGGTCGATTCGGATGCAATCGTAAAGCTCGTTCAGCTTTTTGATGCGGTTTACCCACCACGCGTATTTCTCGGACTTCATTTTTTTCCAGTCATAAAGCGGATTTCCCCAGAGCTGGCCGGTCGCGCTGAAATAATCAGGAGGGACTCCGGCGACATTCTTAAACTGACCGTTCGTGTCAAACTGGAAGAGTTTCTGGTTTGCCCAGACATCGCTTGAGTCGGGGCTGACGAAAATCGGGATGTCGCCGATTATTTCGACATTCTTTTTGTTCGCATATTCACGCAGCTCCTGCCACTGGACGGAGGCAAAGAACTGAATGACCTCCGTG
Organism: uncultured Treponema sp.; assembly: GCA_947170195.1. Lineage (GTDB taxonomy): Bacteria > Spirochaetota > Spirochaetia > Treponematales > Treponemataceae > Treponema_D. The sequence continues at coordinate 7,888 of CAMVSS010000027.1, forward strand.
CGGAGGAAATCTTCGGTGTGAGCGTTGATCCACTGCTCGACGGCAGCCTGATTATGACGCGCAAGTTTTTTAGGCCAGTAAACCGTCCAGGAGCTTGCGACTGCTTCACCGGTTTTCTCGCGTTCTTTTTCTGCCTGGGCGTCATAGAACGCCTTGATGCTGATGAATGCGGCGTAATCGCGCAGCCAGAACATGTTTTCGCGGCAGAAAGTGAAAAAATTAGCCTTTACGTCGGAAAGTTCGTCCGCGTTGAGGTCAAGCTCGCCACCGTCCGGGTTCGTGATCGACTGAAGGAATTTATCGGCGATCTGGTTGAGGACATTTTTTTTCCACCAGGTTACCGCGCCATAATCCACGGCACCGCGTTTTTTTATCCATTTTGGTGGAATGCAATCCTTTTCGACCGCCCAGTTTTTCTCAACCAAGTCATCAAAGTCGATGAGGAGCGGATTGAGCGCAAATGTGGAGAACGACTGATACGGACTGTCACCGTAGCCCGTAGGGCCAAGAGGAAGCACCTGCCAGAGCTTTACTCCGCTGTCTGACAGAAAATTGACGAAGTCAAAGGCACATTTTCCGAACGTGCCGATTCCGGCCGGGCCGGGAAGCGATGTCGGATGAAGCAAGATTCCAGATTTACGGGTCAGTTTCATACATGTTCTCCTTATGGAAGCTACGTACTATTAATATAGCACATCAAAAATGGCTTAGGGATTGTAGCCGCGCGTCCATAGGACGCGGCCACCGGACTGAGCGGAGCGAGGGAGGAGGCTGGAGCGAAAGCGCAACGGCGGAAAGCCCGGCGGCGCATGCCGCAAGCCCCTCACCTTTTGCTACAGAAGTTCCGCCCGCCTGTCCTTCTTGAGCTGCTCGACGACTTTCTTTACGTCCTGAACTTTTGATTTGTCGCAAACGAGCACAGCATCTCCGGTTTCGATGACGACGACGTTATCAAGGCCGATCGTGGCGATGAGGCGGCCGCTCGAATAGGTGATGCAGTTTTTGGTGTCGATGTTTATCTGGTCACCGACACGCACGTTACCGTTTTCGTCAGCGTCATGAAGCACTCCGAGCATGTCGAAGCTTCCGACGTCGTTCCAGCCGAACTCGCCCGGCACTACATAGACATCCGGAGATTTTTCCATGATGCCGTAGTCGATTGAGATGCTGGTGATTTTCGGGTAAACGTCCGCGATGACGTTGAATTCGTCGTCTGTGCCCATCGCGTTTCCGATTTTTGTGAGGTCGGCGTAGATTTCAGGAAGGTATTTTTCGAAACTTTTGAGGATGGTCGATGCCTTCCAGATGAACATGCCTGAGTTCCATGCGTACTCGCCAGAAGCGACGTAGGCTTTTGCGGTTTCCTCGTCCGGTTTTTCCTTGAATTCGAGAACTTTGAGCGCGTCCTCAGAGCCGCCGTTTTTCTGGAACTTGATGTAGCCGTAGCCGGTAGCGGCAAATGTCGGCGTGATTCCGACGGTGACGAGCGCGTCCTTTTCCTCGGCTGTCTTTACCGCAATCGAGAGGATGCGCGTGAACTCTTCCTCGTTCTTGATGTAGGCATCGCTCGGCGTGATGACCATGATGCCGTCGCCGTATTTCTTGAGGATCTCCATGGCTGCGTAGCCGACACATGCGGCGGTGTTGCGCGCGCTCGGCTCGGAGAGGATATGGTTGCGCTTGATCCTGCCTTTTGTGGCGGCGAGCATTTTCGGAACCTGGGTTTCGTTCGTGACGATGAAAATATCGTTCTTGTCAGCCGTTTTGGAAAGTCGGTCGATCGCCTCGTTTACCATGAGGTCTTTTCCGCTCAAGTTCAAGAGCTGCTTTGGCGTTGTCTGTCGTGAAAGAGGCCAGAATCTCGTTCCGCCGCCTCCTGCCATAATGACTCCGAATGTCTTCATAAAAACTCCTTATAAAACTCCTCCCCAAGGGATATTCATGTTCTTGCACAATGATTTGTATTCTCGTATCTCGTCCTCTGTTGCCGCCGTGACGAAGAAGGTCAGGTCGGAGATTGAAGACGGGCTGCCAGAAAATTTTTCTTCCTGTTTCTGTGGCTGCGAGCTGTCCTTTGGACTGCTCTGCCCGGTGCCCTGCGCGCTGTCCGAAGTGCCATTCTCCAGATGCGTCACTTTTTCAAGCTGACGCGCCGCCTGACGCGCGACTCCGTCCCGGCTGTCGATGACGGTTACGCCCGCTCCGCACGCCTTTTTCATCTCGGATGCGATGTGCGTGAAGTGCGTGCATCCGAGGATGACGGTGTCGCATCCGTAGCTGGCAAAAAACTCCGCCGCGGGTCGGACAGCCTCAAGCCGCTCTTCCTCCGTCGAAGTGAAGAGTTTTTTTTCGATGAAAGATACCAGCTCCGGGTCACCGCGCTTTATGACCGTGCAGTCAGAGGCAAAATCATCGACGAGCTTCTGGCAGTACGGATGGTTTACGGTCGCGTTCGTGGCAAGCAGGCCGATGCGTTTGTTTCTGGTGACTTTTGCCGCAAGCTTTACCGCCGGTACTGTGCCGATGATCGGCAGCGACGGAAAAAGTTTTCGGAGCGGCTCAAGGGCGGTGACGGAAATGGTGTTGCAGGCTATTACGACAGCCTTCGGGTTCCATGTGCGAACTATAGTCTGTATCACCTCGCTCGCACAATCCGTCACTTCCTGATTTGATTTCTGTCCGTACGGAAAATGAGCCGTGTCACCGAGATAGACGCACTTTGCGTCCGGCAATACCTCCTTTAAGGCGAGCATATACGGAATCCCGCCGGTTCCGCTGTCCAGAAAAGCAAAATCGATACAATTCATTTTATTTTATCTTAAACGTTTGAGTAAAATGATTCAATTGATGTAAAATAGAATCATGTTTTTATACAGCAAATGCAAATGTCCGGACTGCATGATTCCGGCTGCCACGACCGTTGACGAGACCGGAGAAAAAATAATCTGCTCCGATTACTGCTATCTCCATACAGATAACAAGCAGGAAATTCAGGAAAAGATTTATGACTACATCCGAAAGCACGACAAAATCATCGGTCTGAACGCGAGCGGATTTACGTTCGAGAACATCGACTTCTCAAACAAAAAGTTCTACGGATGCTCGTTCGCATACTGCCACTTCAACGGGCTGAACAGCACCGGGATCAGGAGCAGGATTTCGACGTTCGAGTTTTCAGTGCTCTCCGACTGCAACCTTCTTGAAAGCAACATGCAGTTCACTTCGTTTGCAGGCGCAAAACTCAGCCACGTCCTCTTTACCGGAAGTGACATGATTCAGAACAATTTCTGCGGACTTTCTTCTTTCCAGTCATCATTTGACGATTCTGATTTATACAACTCGTGCTTCATAAACGCGAAGCTCATAGACACATCGTTCAGGAACTGCAACATCAAGGAGACTAAATTCTTCGAGATTACCCAGCAGAACGTATCGTTCCGACAATCAAACACGAACGCGGCAATCTTCGACAAGCGTGGAAGCGCGCTGTTCACGGGCCTCGAGGAGCTTGACGTTCCGCGCGGAGAAATAAAAGGACCATCGCTATGAAACTTTACAGCTACACGGACACTGATTCATTCACAAACACATATCTCGTAGTCAACGAAAAAGAAAAAAAATCCCTGCTGATTGATCCGAGCAAAATCACCACGGAAATTATAAATCAGATCGAAAACAACAAGCTAGAACTTTCCGGAGTGCTGATCACGCACAACCATCACAGCCATGTCTCAGGACTGGCTACGCTCAAAAAAATCTACGACACAAAAGTGTACGCCGCCGACCCTGAAATCAGCGGGAGCGAGAACCTGCTTCAGGGAGACAGCAGTTTTGAGCTTGCGGGACTCAAAATCGATTATTATTCCGTACCAGGTCATACCGCCGACTCTTTGATCTATAAAATCAACAACATTCTCTTTACCGGAGACGTGCTTTACACGGGAAGAATCGGTTCAAGTTCGTGCACATACACAAAAATGAGGCTTTGCTCAGGAATAAAATCAAAAATCTTCGCGATGCCGGACACGACGACGATAATGCCGGGACATGGACCTTTAACATCGATCGGGGCGGAAAAACTCTTCAATACGGAAGTTCAATAAGCGGTAAAACAGCCGCCTGAATTTTATCGGCTCAGCATCCAGACCCGGCCTGCGTTCAGTTTCCAGCGGTCATAGACATACTGATCGAGAAGGATTGCCGCGCTTTCAAACCCCTGCGCGTTTGTCTGAATAATGTAGTCCGCCTCGTTCTTTGCGTAAATCTGAGAATAATTCCTTAAAGCTGCGTCGACATAGTATTTGCATATGGATCTGAGCGGACGCTGAAGCATGTACGCCATGAATTCATTTTTCATCAGATAATCGTCATCGACATCGTAATTGAGACTCGGAGTCACCTGAAAATATTTTCTGAGGTATGCGAGCGACTTCTGATCCATGGTGTAATAGATTGACGAGACCGCGTTTCTGAAATCATCATCGGAAAAGAAAATGCCATGCCACCCCTCGTGGGCGATAAATGTCGATCGAAGATATACCGGAGATTCCTGAGAGATCGAAATAATCGCTCCCCTCCCCGCCACAACGCTTCCGTCCTGATTCACGACTATAATTCCATTCTCGGCAAGGATTCGCTTTAAAAGCCGCTCCCTGGAGTTAAGAGGGAAATTCTCTTTTTCTGCCCTGTCAAAAAATTCCGCGAGGCTCTCCGCGCGATAATCGTGGGCATTGTATGCGTGGATTTCCGCAAGATCTTCATCGCTCCAAAGCGTGCCCTTGTATCCCTTTTTCTCAACAAAAAAAGCCATTCTTTTCAAAAAATCATCCTGAACAGCGTAGGTTGAGAAATCAAAAATCAGGACGCCCGGAAACCTGTCCCACTCAAAAAGCTCATAATCGTTTCCGCGCCAATTGTTGCGCGACCATCCGATGATAAGACCGGGATCGCATTTTATCGGAGAAAGAACATTCTTTGATTCTGAAGAAAATTTCAAGAGCGAAGGATCTGATGAAACGAGCATCACCGTCTGCAAAGCGCTCTGCTGATTCAAAGACGTCAGGACAGAGAAAGGATTTTTCAGAGCTGCTGACGGAATTTCAATCATGGAAGAATCATCGCGGATAGAAATCACCTCGCCGCCGAAAGCAATTTTTTTAACCTCGGCAGTATCGGAATCCTCGGACGCTTCTTCACCGGAAAATTTCAGCTGGAAGACAGGCATCAGACCGTTATTCGAATTTACCGAGCTGAAAACCATTGATGCGCCGGAAAAATCATCCTGGCGCTTATCGTTGACGCCGCCGTTCGGACCAAAGGCATAGACGGGCACATCGCCTGAAAAATTGTGGCCTATGCATCCGCGGATCACCTGAACAGATTCAATGACGCACTTTGCCCGCGTGCTGACAAAAAATCCGGCAGGAAGCGGCTTGTCCTTATCGAAACAGATCGCAAGGGCAAAAGGAGCGCGGTCGTAGCTCGAAAAAGAGTCTTTTACGACCGGGTGAGATGGCAGGCTTTCCGCGAACGACTTTGAGAGCGGAATGTCGTCATCTGTCAGAAGACCAAAACTCAGCTCCCCATAGCGAGCAGAAGCCATCTCAGGTGTTATTTTTTTAGGTGATTTCAATTGAACAAGGAGAGCTGCGTCACCATTTTTGTCAAAAAAAGAAGCGACTGCTTTTTTCTGCTGGTCGGAAAAAACATAACAGCGTGATGAAGAGCATTTTTTTTCAGCAATTTTGGAAACATTAATGTCGGAAACAGAAAACACGACTGACTTTTTGATAAAACCATTGCAAACAGCCGCAGTGAGAGGCAGGATTACAACCAATGCCGAACAAAATATGCATACTGACCATTTCAACATGTAAAAAATCTATCATAAAACCAAAAAAGAAAAAAGAAGGACTCTGCGACTCATCGTTCTGAACCTCGGTTATCCAAAACCGGTTCATCAAAATCACTTCGTCAAAATCACCGGCACCCCGCAGGTAAATTCGCCACAAAATGAACGCCCGCTCGCTTGCTTTTCTCTGCCAAAAAACTAGAATCTTTCTTATGGCAAACGTAATCCTCTTCCATCAAAACCTACTGATAGACATTCACTCTCTGCAGCTCGCGATTTGCAAAAAAATCAACGGCAGCCTTGGATCCGGATTCTGCGCGCCGTACTTTCCGCTTTACGTCGAATTCGAAAATTCCGCTGAAAAAATTACAGGAATAAATCTCAACGAAATCCGCATCGAGCAAAAATGCATTTATATAGAAGTTTTGATATCTTGCGGAAACGAAAAATCCGTCAAAAAACTGATTGTCGCAAAAATCAGCTCGGAAGAAGAAAAAATCCCGGCAGATTTTCCGCAATTTTCTATGAACACTTTTATGGAAGAAGAGATTGCAAATCTGATAAAAAAAATTCTTAAGCCTATCCGGGTGTTCAAAACCGCGGAATTGATTCTGACAGAAGAAGACTGCGGCCAGAGCTGGAAAATCACATCAGAAAAATGGGTCAAGCTTCAATAAAACAAATCCGAGCGGCGGCTTCTGGGACAAAAAAAATCCGCCGAACTGAAGCGAACTTCAAAACGACGGATTTTTGAAAAATTAGCAAATTTTTAAAGCAGCTGTCCGCGCATTTGAGCCGGAATCTATGCTGCGTTTTCCATTTTTGAGTTTTCGAGTTTTCGAGCAACGATTCTGAATCCGATCAGCGCGGCCATAAGAACAAGTCCAAGGCTGTCCGTTCGTTTTTCAGGAATGATGCACAAAAGTCCTGCACAGATAAGGAGAAGTCTTTCCAGCACGGAGAATGCCTTTTTCACCTCAAGAGATGCCTGCGTTCCATTCAAAAATCCTGTTTTTCCGAAAGAATATCCCTCAAGTCCCGCACTGATTCCGAACATTCCGATCAACGCAGTAATGGTAATGTAGGCTATCGAGGCTGCGTTTGCTCCGAGCATCAAAATCTGCGGATTGTAGATAAACATATACGGAACGATGAACGCCCCGATGGCCAGCTTTGTCGCGTTTATGGCGGTCTTCATCGGCTTTGCCTTTGCGATCGCGGCCCCGGCTATCGCCGCAAGAGCTACAGGAGGCGTAACATCGGCAATGATACCGAAATAGAACGCGAACATGTGGGCAGGAAGCAGCTGCTCAGCGGTAATCGGAGAGTTTCCGTAGATGCACTTTACGATTGCCGATGCAGTGATTGTTGAAGTAATCAGATAGTTTGCTGTCGTCGGAGCGCCCATACCCAGAATAATTGAAGAAATCATCGTGAGCAAAAGAGTGATGAACAGTTTTCCGTGCGCAAGGGCCACAAGTCCGGCACCCATCTTGAGACCGAGACCTGTCAGGGTAACGATTCCGATGATAATTCCAGCCATGCCACAGGCAATCGCAACGCTGATTATGCTTCGGGCAGCGGCACAGAAGACCTCGATAATGTCGTTGAACTTAAAGCGAGGTTTATGCCCCTTCGCTATATCGAAGAATGAAGTACCCATGCCGATGATTATGCACGAAATAATTCCCATGAGGGCTGAATAAGTCGCCGTTTTTCCAGTACAAAGGAAGTAGATGATCACCGCAAGCGGCAGAATCATGTAGCCTTGTCGAGCAAAAAGCGGAAAGAATCGAGGCACCTGATCCTTTGGAAGGCCTCGCAAGCCCAGTTTGTGAGCCTCAAGGTGAACGGTTAGGAAGATTCCCGTAAAATAAAGAAGGGCCGGAATAACAGCAGCCTTTACGATGGTAACATACGGAAGTCCAACGCTGTCTGCCATCAAAAATGCAGCGGCACCCATGATCGGAGGCATAAGCTGACCGCCTGTTGAAGCAGCAGCCTCAACCGCACCGGCAAATTCCCCCTTATATCCGAGCTTTTTCATCATCGGAATTGTGAACGAGCCTGAACCTACCGTATTTGAAACAGAAGAACCGGACACAGTTCCGAGCAGTGCGGAAGAAAGAACCGCAACCTTTGCAGGTCCACCGCTCGCCCGTCCGGCAATGGCATTGCACACGTCGATAAAGAACTGTCCGATTCCGGTTTTTTCAAGGCTCGCGCCAAAAAGAATGAACAGGAAGATAAAAGTCGAACAAGCTCCGATCGGAGTTCCCATGATTCCTTCGGTTGTGTAGAAAAGGTGGCTTACGATTCTGGTGAGCTTGTATCCACGGTGATTCAAAAATCCAGGAAGATATTTTCCAATAAACGCGTAAGCAATGAAACAGCCCGCGATGATCATGATTGGAAGTCCGACTATTCGGCGGCAGCTCTCAAAGAGAATCAGAATACCGATTAAACCGATAAAAATGTCCAGGAAAGTGTAAGCTCCGGCACGGCGCACGAGCTGTTCGAAGTTGATAATGTAGTACGACCAGCATCCGGCCCCGATAAAGGCAAGCACGACATCATAAATTGGAAGAGTATTCTTCGGCATTTTTTTTGTTGCCGGAAAAAGCAAAAACGCAAGGAACTGAACGAAAGCCAGATGCGATGCGCGCACGATCTGAGCCGGAAGCCGTCCCAAAAGAGTTGCGTAAAGCTGGAACACACAGAATACGACAGAAACGATAACTGTTATGTACTGTCTCCAGCATTTGTGCTCACGATAAGACTGCTCCTTGTCGAGAGCCTGCATCAGATGTTTCATCTCATCTTCGTTGGTCGTAGGATTGATACGTTCCGCAAGATTTTCAATAGGATCTTGTTTTTTCATTCATAACTCCTTTGCAGATTTTTAGTCGTCAAAAAGTCAAAAAGACAAACCCGTCGTATCTTAAACTCAAGACTTGTCTGCACGGGAAAATAGTCTTTCAGAAAATATTCTTCGCCAGATTCTGTGATTTCATCAAAATCTGCTGATTCAGCCTGAGCGGAGCTGCAAAACACAACGGAATGATCGGCGATCACTCCGACAGCAAGCAAGAACCGAGAGAGTTTTTTGTTCATTCCTCCCAGCTCATAGCCGTTTTTGCGCTCAGTGAACACACCTCCGGCAATTTCATCCGGCTCGGTAATTCCTGCTCCGTACGAAACGAACCCCGAACGGAGCAAAACCATGTTTCCGTCATTTCCGCCGGCATAAAAATCATGGATTCTGCCTTTGTTCACAGAATGGGTGTAGGAAACGACAAACCCGTTTCTTCCAGCCCTCGAATAAATCTTTTCTGAAGGATTCTTTCTGTTTGAAATCGACAGGACTTCGACCAGCGGCATGGCGCAGAACACAACCAAAGCAGCCGCAAGGATCAAAGTCCCCCAGCATATTTTTCTCATGGTGACAGAGAGACCGGAAAATCAGTCATATAAACGAACTTTCCGGCCAAAACGTTTTTTATTTAAGACCGAGTTCTTTGTAATAGCGTTCAGCGCCCGGATGGAACGGAACAGAAACACCAGTTACAGCACTGTCAGCAGAAACTTCTTTTCCTTTTGCATGAGAATTTCCAAGCTCCTCAAGATTCTCGAAGATAGCTTTTGTCATCTCATAAACAGTGTTCTCGTCAACGTTTTTGTTTACGGCGAGAGTTGCCTTGATTGCAAGCGCGTCGATGTCAGAATCAGTTCCCTTGTATGTTCCGCCAGGGATAACAGTTTTTGTGTAGTATCCGTATTTTGACATGATTTCGTCAGCTTCTTTTCCGTTTACAGGAATAAGCACGAGACCTGCAGTAAATGCAAGCTCCTGAAGAGCCGCGTTCGGAACACCTGCTGTTACGAAACATGCGTCGAGAGTTCCGTTCTGAATTCCTTCAGCAGACTCTTTGAATGAAAGATTATTTTTCTTGATGTCATCGAAAGTCATTCCGTAGCCTTCGAAAATCTGCTTTACGTTGAACTCAACTCCAGAACCTGCGTCGCCGACAGAAACACGTTTTCCGCGCAAGTCGTGGATTGATTTGATTCCGCTTGATTTTGCAGCCGCAATCTGTACGACCTCAGGATACAAAGTTCCAATTGAAGCGATGTTTGTAAGAGCAGTTCCGTTGAACATGTCCGTACCGTTGTATGCATAATCCATTACGTCGTTCTGAACGATTGCATATTCAGCATCGCCGTTGTTAATGAGACGAAGATTTTCTGCAGAAGCACCAGTAGACTGAGCCGTTACATTCATATTTTCTATTTTAGTGTTCCATAAATTAGCGAGGACTCCGCCAAACGCATAGTACGTACCAGATGTACCGCCAGTAGCAAGGATGTAGTTCTTTTTTTCATTACATCCGCAGAGAGAAAGAAGTGCGGCAATTGCAGCAGCTCCGAAGAAAGATCTTTTCATATAAACCTCTTCAATTTGTATAAATTTGCTATATTTTACACAAAAATGCATATTCATTCAATTAATGAACTTCCCATGAGACAAAAAAATCCATCCAGAAAAAAATTTCTATTCAACGTAAATCAAGGAATATTATCTCTATGAAAATACCAATAGGATTTTTTTGTCTGTTTTTTTGAAAGAATCTTCCTCAATTATTCTAGGTAATTCTTAAATAATTAATAAGTGAAATCTCTAAAAATTGCAATTTTTAGAGATAACTTTAGCGATTCCTACATTTACAGTATATGGATACCATGCGTTTGACCTGTTCCTATAAAAAACATAATGCGCAACTTTTTCTAACTGACGCCCTTGCGCGCTTACGCTTTCGCTCCATACCGCAAGCGGTACTGCTGCGCAGGCGCTACACGGCGAAGCGTGTTTTTCTAAAGGCTTTAGTACTATCAAAAGCCAGGTAAATTATCGAACAGCTTTTTCGCAAGAAAGCTCCGCCTCAATCTCTTTCTTGAGCGCAAGCACCTGATCAAGGGGGAGAGAGCAACCCTGTGCAACAATTTCAGCCGAAACACCAAGTTTC
>CAMVSS010000028.1 GCA_947170195.1 uncultured Treponema sp.
CCCCTCTCCTAAGGGCGACGGAAACCGTCCCCCGTAAAAACCCCCGAGCCAGTCTCGAAACTCGTCTGACTTTTTAAACTTTCGCCCCTTTTTTATCAGCGTCATCTGTGATAATCTGATGACATAAACATGAGGAAAAATATGACATTCGAGGAAAAAGACATCATTTACCCGCCGGTACACCCTGGCACAGACAGGACGTTCATCAGATTCTATGAGGGCGAACCCGACCTGAACGCGATCTTCTATGCAGGCGAGCAGGAAACGATGCCACAGCGCATTTTCGTAACAGACACATCCGTCGCATCGATCGAAATCATGCGTCCTTTCATGGACTTCTTCCGCGGCGAAGACTTCTCGCATCCAAAAATCGAGCCGGGCTTCACAGGGAAACGCGGCAAGGACATACTCCTCATCCTCGGAAGCGGAGAAACATACAAGACGATTGAAAGCGTCCTCGCAATCATAAAGGCTGCACTGGACAACAACGGACAGCGATCCGCAGTCTTCGTCGGAATCGGAGGCGGCGTCATCACCGACATGACCGCATTCGCGGCATCCATCTTCAAGCGTGGCGCGCACTGCGAGCTTGTTCCGACAACGCTTCTCTCAATGGTGGACGCTGCCGTCGGCGGAAAAACCGGCTGCGACTTCGACACCTATAAAAACATGATAGGCTCTTTTTTCCCGGCACAGAAGATCCACATAATACCGTCATTTATCGAGAGCCTTCCTCAGCATGAATATAAGAGCGGCATGGCGGAAGTCGTAAAGACCGCGCTCCTCTATTCACCTGAGCTATTCGAAAAACTCGAAAAATACCCGGAAATCCTTCAGAACAGAAAAAATCCGCTCGTCACAGAGGCAATAAAGATTTGCGTCAACGCAAAAGCAAAGGTCGTCGAGCAGGATCTGACCGAAAAAAACATCAGGATGCAGCTCAACCTCGGACACACGTTCGGGCACGCCCTTGAGAGCATGGCAGGGCTCGGAATCGTCACCCACGGGGACGGAGTCGCATGGGGAATGGCACGTGCGGCAGACCTCGCGCACGCAATCGGCCTGACGACGAACGAATATGCCCAGCGAATAAAAAACTGCCTGGCATCATTCGGCTGGGAGACCGGAGCTATACATCCAGCCATGAAGGCAAAATACAAGGACGACGACGAAATCGCGAGAGTTCTCTTCAATGCGATGAAAAAAGACAAGAAAAACTCATCGAGCAAAGTACGATTCGTGCTTCAGGAAAACATCGGCGAGACCGTCATAACAGAAGTCGACGAAAAGCTGGTTCTTTCCGTGCTTAAGTAAAAACGACGAACGGCAAGCGATTTAGTTTTCTCACCCATAAATATTGCTTTTTTCAAGGGAATCTCTAAAAATTGCAATTTTTAGAGATTCCCTTGCGTATTTTACGGATTTTAACTATTTTAGATGAGCCGAGGAAATTTCAAAAATCACTATACTTTTGAAACTAGCTCAAACATATCTAAGGATAAAACCGGTACGAAATACATGGAAACACAAGACAACGCACTTTCACCAGCTGAACGATACTTTGACTGGGCTGCGACATCGCCACAGGACAGCGAAATACTCACATCGGCGCTCGAAGAATCCCTTTCAGACTTCGCAAATCCATCATCAACACACTCATTCGGAAAAAAAGCCCGGGCAACCTTCGAGGAAGCCCGCTCGCTTGCCGCACGCTCACTCGGCGTTCCGGCGGATACAGTTTTCTTCACGTCGGGCGGCACGGAAAGCGACCATATTCCTCTTCTCAGCATGCTGAACTCCCCGTCTCACACAGGAAGAATTATTATCAGCGGAATCGAGCATCCTGCGCTCCGCGAGCAGTGCGCGAACCTCAAAAAGCTCGGCTATGACGTTGTCACGGTGAACCCGGACAAAAACGGCTTCGTCACCGCGGATGCAATAATCGAGAAAGTAACAGGAAACACCCTTCTGGTGAGCGTCATGGCGGTCAACAACGAAACCGGATGCATCCAGCCGTTCTATGAGATTGCCGACCGGCTCATCGAGAACGCCGCAGGAAAGAAAAAACCGCATTTCCACGTGGACTGCGTTCAGGCCGCCGGAAAAATTCCGCTGGATTTAAGCCACAGGGGAATCGACAGCGCCGCGCTGAGCGCGCATAAAATCTCAGGACCAAGGGGAATCGGAATCCTGTATCTCGCAAAGGAAATAAATCCGTTCCTGAGCGGCGGCGGTCAGGAAAAAGGCATCAGAAGCGGCACGGAAAACCTCTTCGGAGCAATTGCGTTCTCCCGATGCCTCGAAAAATACTTTCTTTTGGACGGCGCGCAGAAAAACGATGCCGCGCACAAGCGTCTTGAGCTGCAGAAAGAGCTGACGTCACGACTCATCACCCGCCTTAAGCAGCTTCCGAAGTGCAAGATTGTGCCGGAGATCCGCTCAGGCGACGGCAAAGCCTCACAAGAGTCATTCTCTCCATGGGTGCTTCAGGTCGCATTCCTCGGAATTCCTGGAAACGTAATGGTTCGCGCGCTCGATGCGAAGGGATTCGCCATCTCAACAGGCTCCGCATGCTCAGCAAAGAAGCAGTCACGCCCCATACTCGCCGCAATGGGAGCCGACCGGGACATTCAGGACAGCGCAGTTCGACTGAGTTTCGGTCCTCTTACCACGGAAAAAGGCATGGACGCGCTGTTTGAGGCGATCAGTTCAGTCGTCGCGGACTTCAATTAAAGTCACTTGCAATAAAAATGAATAACATATATAGTCTAAGAACTAATTCTATCATCTAACATTTTTAAGGAAGGGTCATTATGGGCATTCGTGGAGAACTCTTTACAACACAGGTTTTGCTGGACAATCGCTCTTATTTTTTCAACGTCAAGGAAAACAGAGCCGGGGATGTATTTTTACAGATCGTAGAAAGCAAAAAGGGAGACGGTGCCGATTTTGACCGCCATCAGATTTCAATTTTTGCAGAAGACATGCAGAAAGTGCTTGCAGGTCTTGACGATTCCCTCAAATTCATCGAAAAAGACAGAAAAGAACGCGCAAAAGCAAAGGCTGAGAAAAAGGCCGCAAAAGAAGCAAAATACGCGCTCAGCGCAAAGAAAGTCTACCGAAAGAAGGATGACGGCATAAAGCGCACAGGAAAAGTCATCCATATAAAATCAAAGAAAGAGTCTGAGACACCATCTTCAGAAGAATAAAACTCTTTCCTAAAAAGCAGAAAGCTGTTTTCGTTTTGAAAACAGCTTTTTTTATGCAGGACTAATAATTAAAACTTCTGCGCTGGATCGGGCTGGGACCTATTTTATGGCAGATTTCGCGGTGGGCTTTCGTCGGGTATCCCTTGTGCTTCGCGTATCCATATTCAGGGTACATGGCATCGAACTCTGTCATCATTTTGTCTCGCTCGACCTTTGCGATTATGCTTGCCGCCATGACCTCAGGATATTTTCCGTCAGCTTTTGGCTCGCATCGAACCGCACATGATATGTCAGGACAAGAAGTACCGTCCGTAATCGCAGAAATCACCGAGACAAGCTCTTCCTCGCGCTCCGGGCACGGTATGTTTCTTGAAGCAAGCCACGCAGGAAGCCGCGCAACCATCATCTCATAAGCAATTTTCATAGCATACATCGAAGCCTGCAATATATTGATTCTGTCTATAGTCTCGTGATCAACGATTCCTATTCCCCAGCACGCCTTTTCCATTATGATTTTCTCGGCGGCATCGCGCTTTTTCTCGCTGAGTTTCTTGGAGTCATTCAGAATTTCGACCGGAAAATCAGCCGGAAGTATCACGCTTCCGGCCGTCAGAGGACCTGCAATCGGGCCACGACCAGCTTCATCAAGGCCACACGTCAAAGAAAGCTGCATTTTTACCTCAGTTTTTATCAAATCCTACAAATTTGTTGTTGAAATCCTCGATGACGAGACATTTTGAGTCCTTTTGTATCGCGGAAGACTTGCCTCCTCCGTCAATCTCGCCCTTGAAAACATTGTCGCTCAATCTTAAATGCACGGACTGAGCCTCGATTATTATTCCCAAGGACGCGATCACCGTGAAATCAGACGATTTCAGCTCAAGCGCACCACCAGAAAGACTGAACGTCATGGCTGAAGGGGCGATCGCCGCAACATGGCTTCCACGGAACACGATTTCAGAATCCGAAGCGCTGAAAGCGGATGCAAATCTGCCTGCAGAAACTGTCAGACCTGAACTGACAAAAGATACTATTGAAGAAGAAACGGAAAAGGCAGTTCCGTAACTTCCGACCCTGAATAAAATCTCGCAGTTTGAGAACGCCAGTGCCGCGTCATCCGCAGAAAAAAGTTTTGTCTCAAAAGCAGTGTCCAAATCACTGTTCTTCTCGATTATGAAATCTGAGAACTGCAAGCTTGCCCCATGCATAGAGATTGAAGCATTTTTCGGGAATACAAGATGAGCATCATTCACTCCGGTGAACGAGCAGTTTGACATCAAAAAAATTTCCTCATCAGGAAGTATGAGCTGCCCGCGGACATAAAAATGGGCGAATTTTCCAGAATTGATCACAGAAACGGCCTGCTCAAAATTCTGGAAAGGCCTGTCGCGACTTCCATCAGCGGAAGAAGCGGTCGAAGAGGCATCGATGTAGTAATTGCATTCGTCGATAAGCACAGAATATTCGGAAACCTCGCTCACGTTTCCGGCATCATCTACGGCATAGGCGCAGAGCTTATAGAAGACAGCTGTCGCTGAAGACGCAGGAAGCATAATCTGCCCTCCGTAATAGCGCGAAAAAGCACCGACCCTGACATTTTCCAGCTCCGAAGTGTACGATGCGGTTTTTACAGAAAGCGGAGCGGACATGGCACAAAATACCTGCGCGCCCTCCTCCGCAGAAATCGACAGCACGACGTCGGAGCGGACAAATTTTCCTTCCTCATTCGCGACAAATTCCGGAGGTGCCGGAGGCCGCTTGTCCAGCTCGTAGTATGAATCAAGATTTCCCTGATAAACACCGTCACAAAACAGCGCGAAATGCGCGGTGGAAGCTATGCTGTCTCCGTCAACAGTGTCGAATACAATCTGTGTGAACGAACCTTCAATTCCATAGATTTCACCGGGAGCACCTGTGTCCAGGGCAGACATGCGGTAGCGGAAATCTCCGTCTATCTTGAACCTGATATTTTTTGCGCTTTTTTCGACTCGGAGGGAAGGTCTTGCAGGAAGCACAAAGCTCTGAACAGGAGAAGAATCAGAATCCTCCCCAGCCTTCCAATAAAGAGTATGGTCGGAACTTCTGTCCAGCTCGACAGTGGAAGACCCATACTGCCAGCCAGTTCCGTCAAGATTCCAGGAAAGGTTCTCCCTCATGATTTTAAGGAGAGTCCAGTCTTCAATTTCAAAAGGAACGCTCAAATCCTCATAAAAACCGCCGGCCAGTCCGGAAAGGAAAATATTGAATCTCCAGTAATTTCTTCCATCGGTGACAGTGCATGGAACGCAGCGCGAAAGATTATTCTCCGAAGAAACCGAAAGAGTTTTTCCGGGAAGAAAATCAGGACGCCCGTTTCCAAGCGAGTAGCGGAAAGTTTCAGGAATCTTAAGTTTTGTCGTTCCGTCGAGAGTGATCAGCTGATGGGTCGTTACCTGCTCGATAAAGTTTTTTTCCGCAGAAAGATCCGGAAAATCATTTTTTTCCTCGACTATGTAGCGGATTTCGTACATGTTTGTCACGCCGGATTTTACGACCGCAACGAACAAATCTACGCTTCCGTCAGCATCGAGCACAACAGGACCGTCATAGGCAAAACCGGAGGTAAGCGGATCCGAACTTGTATATGAATAAAAACATTCGGCTCCGTCGCTCTGGTCAATCACGAGAGTCTGCTTGTTGGCAAATTTTCCGGGCACAGGACTGATGATTCTTTCAGCAGAAAACATCGGAATCAGAGAAAACACAAGTGCAAGCAACAAACAGAAAGATTTTTTCATAGCGACAGATTACAATCAGCCTTTCATTACAGGATCAAGAACTTCGCGAAGCTCAGGATCATTTTTATAATAGAACTCCTCAAGTTCCTCTTCTTTCAGACCAATAAGCTCATGGCTCGTGTAATGAATCCATCGATCCTCATCCGGCTTTGAAATATCGAATTTGCGACACCAATAGTCCGGTTTTATAGGAAGGGTCTCTTTGTAGGTAAAATTCTTAAAATCATGAACTACAACTTTAATGTCTTTTCGAGGCACACCTTTTGAAAGGAGAACTTCGACCAGATAGTTGAGAGTGCGGCCAGAATCGTAGATATCATCAATAAGAAGGATTTTGTCGCCCTGACGAAGATAATCAGGAGAATAAGTCCATCCGTCAATTCTGATTTCATCATGAGCATGAACATTAGTGTATGAGCGCGCAACTACGGCTGCGTAAAGAACAGGCTTTTCCCCCTGCAGAACAATTTTAAAATACTCGCTGATGACGTTTGCCATATATGCGCCACCACGAAGCGAAGTATAGATTATGTCCGGAACGAATCCGTCATTATAAATTTTATGGGCAAGTTTGAGAGCATCATTTCTTACAGTCTCATATGGTAAAAATTCTTTCATAAAAAACCTCAAGAAATATAGTATCTGAATGCAGTTGAATTTTCAACAATTCCCTTGTCTCGACGGCATCTTTATTATTAAATTCATTTCATGGAATTTCTTACAATAAAAAATACTGATTTGTATCTCTCTTCGGGACTGGACCAAGCTGCGTTCGCAAGAACAAAAATAACCTCTCTGCACAAAAACGAGGGAATAAAAGCTGACATAGCTGACGGAAAAATCACTTTCAGCAATTTTTCATTTGACGACACGACAGTTTCGGAGGACGGAACAGTATTATTTCGCTTCTCAGGAATAAAAGGCACCCCGCTCAGCACTATTCTTTCCGGCGACCTGACAGAAGAAAAAATTCTTTCGGTGACAACCGTACTTGAAGTGCTCTCAGCATTGATCAGCGAGGAAAAAAACATCAGTGCGGTCGGAAGCCAGGGAATTCTTTTTGACGGGACAAAGGAAAAATCACAAGTCATAATCCTTCCACCGATTCTTTTCGAGCAATGCGCGCGATGCATAAAAAGCAATGAAAAACCTTCCTACTCAGACATACAGGGAAAGTGGCTGAACAAAAATCTTTCGGGAACTGACTCCCTGATTTTCACACGCTCGGTCATCGCCTACACTTTGCTCAGCGGGGCCATGCCTTTTACTGAGCAAGACACGTCAAAAAGGCAGGAAGACATCTTCGACGAAAATTTCCTTCCTCTGGAAAAAACTGTCGAGGGACTGGATGAAGAGATTTGCGTCGCCATAAACGCCGGGCTTTGCGTACATCCGAAAGAAAATCTCACGCTCGGAAGACGAAAAATAAACGACAAAGATAAAGATCTTGAATACTCAAGGCTCAGGAAAAAAATAGCGCTTTTTGATGCGAAAAAAATCAGGGATGAAGCATTGAAAAATCTCGGTCAAAAACGAAAAAGCTCACTGGGCTTCATCGTGTCGCAGTCGCAGTTTCTAAAAAATCAGCGTAAAAAACTCAAAATCAGAAGATTCTTCCGCCGCAATGGAAAAACTGTGGCAGTAATTTCTTTGCTCGGCGTTTTTGCGGCATGGGCGACAGTCAGCTTCCAGCGGGAAAACGCGCGGCTTGCATCAACCATCGGCCTTGATTCAGGGCAGACGACAGCCCTGCTCTATCAGTTCATTGATTCGGCAGATGTTCCTAACCTTCAGGAAGTCATACACGGCAAGAACACAAAGGATCTGACCGTAAAGGTAACCGGATTTTACGTCCGCTCAAAGGAAAGGCAGGGATATAATCAGGATGCAGGAACAGTAAGCCCTGCAGAATGGCTTTTCTTCAAAGAAAAATCTGACTACTGGATGTATGGAATCACAAACTTCAGGATTGACGGAAAAGAGACCTCATTTTCTCAGGATTTTCCAAGGAGAAAGGACAAAAACAAACCTCTGTCCGAAGAAAATGGAACAAAACTGAAAAAGGGCGATACAAAAACTCATGACGTATCTTACTTTCTCATCCATAACGATGCGGCAACAATATATATAGAAAAAATCACGGAGAAAGCAACCCTCACATGGAACGGCAAGAAATGGAGGGTCACGGAACTTTCAGGAAAGACAAAATCTCTGTCCGCAAAGAAGAAATCTTTTGCAGAGGACTACCATTCGCTTCTTTCTGAAAACGGCGGCGACATCAGAAAAACCACCGAAATGCTCCGCGCTGACTACGAATGGCTTCCAACAGAGAGCGAAATAGAAACCGGAGCTAAAAAGCTCGCAAAAAAATACGGCAGCACGTCAGCCCAGGAATTTCTAAAGAAAAACTGATCAGAAAATTTTTATTTTGACAAAAATCGATTTTTTGTCATTGACAATTTTCTCCATTCTCACTAGACTTTTTCTAATTTTAGATACAGAGGTTTTATAAGTATGGCTTTTGAATACAATCTTGAAAAACAGCACGCAAAAGGAAAACTCCATGCAATCGAAAGAATCAATCTTCTCTGCGACAAAGACAGCTTCATGGAGATTTACTCAGGTGCTCGCCATCAGTGTACAAACTTTGGAATGGACAAAAAAGAACTCCCGTATGACGGCGTAATCACCGGCTTCGGAACAATAAACGGAAGAAAAGTAGCCGTTTACTCTCAGGACTTCACTGTTCAGGGAGGTTCGTTGGGAAAAGTTCACGGACAGAAAATCGCCGAACTCATCGAAAAAGCAATCGAATTCAAATGCCCGGTTATCGGAGTAAACGATTCGGGCGGAGCACGAATTCCTGAGGGTGTAGACGCTCTCTGCGGTTATGGCGACATATTCTACCAGAACGTCCGCGCTTCCGGAGTAATTCCTCAGATTTCGATAATCGCAGGTCCTTGTGCCGGCGGCGCAGTTTATTCACCGGGACTTACAGACTTCATCTTCACCGTTGACAAGATTTCACAGATGTTCATCACAGGACCAAAAGTCGTAAAACAGGTCATGTTCATGGACATCACAGAAGAGGATCTCGGAGGTGCCGCAATTCACTCTCAGAAGTCAGGCGTTGCTCACTACCGCTGCGAGAACGAAAATGACTGCTACGAGAAAGTTAGAAAGCTCCTCGACTACATTCCTCATTTTTATGGTGACAAAACACCATTCGAAAACGGAACAGGAACAAAAGCAGGTCTTTTCGGCTCAAAAGAAGTCAAGAATTTCAAATTCTCCGGCAAAAAAATTGACGAGATAAAGACCATCCTTCCTGAAGACACAAAAAAAGGATACGACATCCGTTCCGTAATCAACTGCGTAGTTGATGATGATTCATTCTTCGAGACCGAAGCTGAATTCGCCGGAAACGCAGTAATCGGATTTGCAAAAGTCGAGGGAAAGACTGTCGGCATCGTTGCCAACAACCCAGGATTCTTTGGCGGACTCCTCAACTGCGATGCTTCCGACAAAATTGCACGCCACGTTCGATACTGCGACTGCTACAATATCCCGCTCCTTACCTTCGTTGATGTTCCGGGCTTCTTGCCGGGACCTCAGGAGGAACAGAAAGGCATCATCCGCCACGGAGCAAAGATTCTCTACGCTTACTCAGACGCATCAGTTCCGAAAGTCACCGTCATCACCCGAAAGGCATACGGTGGCGCATACATCGCCATGTGCTCAAAACACCTCGGAGCAGACTTCGTTTACGCATGGCCAAAGGCTGAGATTGCCGTCATGGGTGCAGAAGGCGCAATCGGAATTCTTTACGCAAAAGAAATGAAGGATCCGAACAATGCGGCTCTCGTCCAGCAGAAAGGTCAGGAATATCGCGAGACATTCATGACACCGACAATCGCCGCACAGAGAAGCTACATTTCAGAAGTCATCACCCCTGAAGAAACTCGCGCTAAAATAGTAAAGAGCTTTGATATTCTCGAAGGGAAAACTTCAAGCGACTGCCTGAATAAAAAACACGGAAACATCCCTCTGTAAATCAGGCGCAGCATAAATTAAGGAATCCTCCGTCACCTCTGACAAAAACAGAGGCCGGGGGATTTTTTTTACAGAAACTCGCTCCTCTTTCCAGACGCTCTCCCTATTTTGTAAAATCTATGAATTCCTGAGTTCCGGCTGCCATATCAATTATGTGCATTGAACGCAGATGATTCTCAGAATCGTAATCATAAAAAACAACCTTTGACTTTGTATTCTCCACTATGAGATTTCCGTTATCATCATAGTCTGAAAAACAGCCGTTTCCGCGATCAAAAAAACTCTCGGAACAAAGAACACGAATCAAAACAGCACAAAAAAGCACCGCAGACGCCAGCAACAATCTTTTTTTTCCCATAAAAATTCCTCCTCTCACATCCATTTGTATTTTTATTCGCCCCCATCCCTGAGAGCGAACTTTCCGAAACCATCCCTCCAGCGACGGCCATCCTCATAGATAATTTCCCTCAAAAAAAGGAAGCCGATTTTCAATTCACCATCCACACTGCCCGAAACATATTTTTCGAGCGGAATCAGGAACCGGCGTTCCTCCCCCGCCAATACATCTTCGCCCAGCACCTCAATTATGCTTTCAGACTCCAAAGTTCCCTCGCTTCCATTGGAGTCGTAAAGAACAAAGGAGACTGTCATCGATTTGACAGCCTTCTCTGCCCCGTTAAAAACGCAGATTTTTGCACAAGGAGAACCATCGTTGTCGAAAAAAACATCCGCCTCGGAAATTTCGTACGGACATCCGAATTTTTTCAACGATGCGCAGGAAGACAGAACAAAAAAAATCGCAATAAGGCTGAATATTTTCATATTACGCCCCCGTCAGATTTTTTTCTCAAAAAGAAACGCATACTTTGCAGCAAGGCTGAGCGGATAAAAAGAAGACTGAGCCGCACCAATGTTTTTTTTGAACGAAACATGAACAACATTTTTCTCCCTGTTTTTTTCGATTGAGAGAGACTTAGGAAAAAAACACCTCCGAAGGCTCTCTTCCTCACAAACTTTAAGGACCGAATACAGATTTTTTCCGCACGTCCATAAAGAAAAACTGATTTTTTCCCCGCTGTTTTCGATGTCGCAAAGCTCAGCCCCAAGCTCGCTTATTCGCAGCGAAAGATAAAACAAAAGCTCGTCTCCGTCATCCGTGCGCCAGCGCGCATGATGATCTGATGCAGGTTCAGAGCGCTTTTGACCGGCTTTGCAAAAAGGCGGAATAAGAGAGAACAGAATTCCGTCCGAGCCAAAAGAGACAGAGCAATTTTCCCGACGAAGCACAGTCTCGCCGCCGCAGCCGACAACCATAAACGAGCAAGATTTCTGATCCATCGAAAACCGCCTTATCTTTCCTCCATTCCTGCTCACAGAAGCAAAAACCGACGGAGCGAACTCCAGCGGCGAAAAGACTGAAAAAGACTTTTCATGCTGCTGCGGACGGGTCACGAGCAAGAAAGAATACAGCGAATACAAAAAAGCGCGTCTCTTCAAAAGAACAGGTTCAAACGGATTTCTTATTCTCATACAAACTCCTCACCTAGTAATAGAACTTAAAAATCACTTTTCGGCAATTTTTGCATAAAAAAATCAAAAAAAATCCTTCAAGATGGAAGTAAAAGCAACATTGTGATATACTTATTCAGTTTCAAAAGTCTGTTGCTTTTTGAAACCGGCTTACAAAAACCTCATTTCATTGCGGTTTTTGAGTTAATTTTAAAAAGGGTTTCGGTTGCATGACAGCAAACAAAGCCGTCTGGATTTTGAAACTTTCTACTTAAAAAACTTTTAAAAATGCGGTTTTTTTATGATTACGTACTGGATTCAAGAAAACGGTCTGTTCACAAAAATAAAAAAAGACAAAATCTCTGAAGTCACAGGACGACTCTGGATTGACGCAAGAAACGTAACCCAGCAGGAAATAGCAGTCCTTCAGCAAGAGTACAACATAGACATGGAAATTCTCCTAGATGTAATCGACCCCGATGAGCTTTCCCGAATCGAAAAATGCGACGGCTACAATCTTGCCATCATGAGACTTCCGGTTTTCACGCCGAACACAGAACCTGGATACACCACCGCACCGGTCGGATCTCTCATTTTCCCTGACAAAATCATCACCGTTTGCTGGACGGACTGCGAAGTTCTCAGGGATTTGAGCGCAAACAGAATCAAGGATCTTTCCCTGACAGATTTTCCGGCATTCATAATCAGGATTATGGCACGGGCGGACATCATGTTCCTCCGCTACCTCAAGGAAATCAACAGGCGAATAACATCGATTCAGACAGAACTCCAGGAATCCATCGAAAATTCCGAGCTTATCCAGCTGCTCAACCTCGAGAAGTCGCTTACATATTTCACGACCTCGCTAAAAGCAAATCAGCTGCTCCTTGAAAAAATCCGCCGAACAAAAATCCTCAAATTGGACGACGACGATCAGGAATGGCTTGATGACGTGGAAGTCGATAACAGGCAGGCTATGGAAATGGCGGACACATACAGCACGATTACCGCCGGAACCATGGACGCATTCGCAAGCGTAATCTCGAACAACATGAACATGGTCATGAAAAAGCTCACCGACATCTCCATTGTGCTTGCAATGATGTCTTTCATCGCAAGTTTCTGGGGAATGAACATCCAGCTGCCTTGGAGCCGGGAAGCTACATGGACAGGCGTCATCTGCGTGACAGGATTGTGCGCCCTGACGACAACGACATATCTGACACTGACTTTCTTTCTTAACAAAAAAAGACGACATACCGAAAAAATGAGGAAAAAAAAGAAGTAATATGATTGCTAAAAAAAACAGAAAACTGATTGCGGCATTTTTTCTTGCCCTCACCGCTGTTTTCCATGCCCAATCACAAGAAGATTTTGAATCAATCTCAATGGTTCTTCTTGGACCTTCTCCAGAAGCAGAATATGACGTCTACACAATCGGAGACGGAAGCCAGTCGTACACCGCAAAACGATGGATCACCCCGTTTTTAATGAACAGGTACGAAACGACCTACGAGCTGTGGTACGAGACCCGCATAATCGCAGAAGACCTCGGCTACAAATTCATAAATCCGGGACAGGAAGGTTCCAACGGAAGGCGCGCAAAAGAACCGACCGTGCTCAAAAATCTGCCTGTCACGATGATTTCATGGTACGATGCGATAATATGGTGCAACGCCCTTAGCGAAATACACGGTCTTGAGCCTTGCTACATCTATAAAAATGAAATTCTGCGCGATGCGACAGACACATCAAAATGCGACCTCTGCGAATGCCAGTGGCAGAACAACGGATTCAGATTACCAACCGAAGCGGAATGGGAATATGCGGCAAGAAAAACAAAATCCGGATTTCAGTCAGGCGCGCTCGTAAGCGGACAGATAAATTCAGAAGGGAAAAATGACGATTCAGTTCCGGAAGATGAGCTTTGCTGGGCTTCGTTCAATGCAACATCGACAAGAATAGTCGGAACCGCCGGAAATCCGTTTGAGGAAAGCGCGATCCCAATTCCAGGAAGCGGAAAATCTAATGGAGCCGGAATTTTCGACATGAGCGGAAACGTAAACGAGTTCGTATGGGACTGGAACTACAGATACCTTCCGTCAAATCCAGGGGAAAGAGCCACAGGCCTTGAGTCGGGCAGCGAAAGAGTTTGCAGGGGCGGAAGCTGGTCAGAATTCACGCCTTTTATATGCGCAGGAGACCGCTACAGCTACGACCCGAACGAATGCTACAACTACCTCGGATTCAGATTCTGCAGAACGGCAAAATAAAAAAGCCGAAAACCTGTCTCAAAGCGAAGGAGGCATTGTCAAGACAGGCTTCCGGCAAAAAAAAAGCAAATTAATTCGAAGAAGCGCAGATAAAAAATAAAGGTACCGTTCTGCGCTCCTCAAATTTTAAGCCGCGTCTTTTTCGGCTTTGATTCTGACTTTTACGTAATCAGCAGAGAATTGACCATCGTCTTTACGGATTTCCCTGATTGCCGCAACCGTTTTCTGAAGGATATCGTTTTTAAGGTTATCATCCAGATTTTCGAAGTAGCGCGGGAAATTTCCGCAAATCCAGGATTCAATCTCTTCGTCTGATTTCTGAATCAACGGGCAAGGAACGACGTCTGCGCTCTCAATCTTAAATCCTGCGTCCTCAAGAAGCTTCTCGTACTGTTCCAACGAAGACTTCACATTCCAGACCATGCTCGGCGAAATTATCCCAGAGCGCATAATGGATAAAGCTGCTGGAGCCTTTACCGCAAAACTCACAGATTAAACTTCCGCCGTCCTTAAGGTTCAAGTTCAGGTTTCTGAGCATCTTAAGCTGATTTTCTTCGTCTACGGAATGCACAATGGAGTCCGAGATGATGACATCAGCACTCTGTGAAATCTTGAAATCTTCCGGAGTACCGAGAATAAAATTGATTTTTGGATTTTTCTTTCTTGCAAGGACCAGCTTATCGACAGAATCATCAATACCGATTACACGGTAACCTTTCTGACGGATTGATTTTGCAACAGAGCCGCTTCCACATCCCAAATCGATGACCAGACTTTCTTCCGGCGCATCAATAAGACTGACGGCATCTGCAACCGATTGTATATTCATACTCTCTCCTCTTTGAATATATAACGTTGTAGTACCTTAATTTTCGGCCATTATATGAAAAATTTTAACTTTCAGCAAGTAGATCTTAAAATTTTCTTAAACCTCATTTCAGATTTGCAGAAAATTACAATGTCTTGCTTATGATTCCGCCGCCGTAAATCACGCCGTCCTTATACAGGACAACTGACTGCCCCGGAGCTACCGCACGCTGACTTTCAGCAAAAGAGATCTTCCAAGGTTTTCCGACAAAAGACTCGCCTTCCTGAGGAGCATATCTTTCGATCTTGGCCAGGACAGGCTTTGAGGCCAGCCGGATTTTTACCATTGCCTCAAATTCTCCGTCAGGCTCTATTCCGCACGGCCAGACAAAATCATCGGCAATCAGCGCATCCGAGTTGAGCGCGTCATTAGGAGCGAGCACAACGACATTGTTCTTCGCATCTATGGACTGAACGTAAACAGGATAGCTGACAGCGACACCAAGCCCCCGCCTCTGACCAATCGTGTAATGCTCGATTCCACGATGGCGGCCGAGAACATGTCCGTCCAGATCGATTATATCGCCCGGAACAGAAGGTTTATCAGCAAAAAGAAGGTCAAAATATTCCTCACCGATAAAATCCTGGCTTTCCTCACGCTCAGCAGCCTTTAAGTTTGCCTGACGTGCAAGCTCAAAAACCTCGGATTTCTTCATCGTTGCAAGCGGGAACCTGACTTTCTCAAGGATTTCGCTCGGCAGACGGTACAGAAAATAAGTCTGATCTTTAGAGGCATCAAGGGCACCAGCTATCATATATGGACGAACGTCCGTTCCGAAAATGCCGGAATCAGGACGAACGACTTTTGCATAATGACCGGTGCAGAAATAGTCGTACTCTATGTTGATTTTTTTGATTCCGTACAAAAGCGCGCCGAATTTTACGTAGCGATTGCATCTTATACACGGATTCGGAGTGCGACCCGCCCTGTATTCTGCCTTGAAATAATCAAGGACTTCTTTTTTGTAGTCTTTCTGAACATCGATTACGTGATATTCAATATCATGCTCTGCACAAAACTTTTTGCATTCCTCGATGTCTTCCTGCTCACCAGGGGAATAGCATGCATCTTTTATAGGTTTTTCGCTTTTTATTTCCGGAATGCTTCCATCCCAAAGAGACATGGTGACACCAATGACTTTGCAGCCACGGTTTTTGAGAAGCAGAGCCGTTAAAGTTGAATCGACTCCGCCTGACATTCCGACAACGACGGTATCCCCGGCTTCAGGGAGGTTCTGTTCTATGTAATTCATTTTATTCCTTCATCAAATCCGAAAGTGAAACGCTGTCAAGATAACCGCTGATGAGGGAATCAAGTTTTGACCACATCGGAAGAGTTCTGCATTTTGAAGCTTTCTCACAAGGTGGCGCGCCAGCTTCAAGGCAAGCTACAGGCGCAAGAGTTCCCTCTGTGAGACGTAAAATTTCTCCGATTTTATATTTATCAGGGCTTCTGTTGAGTTTGTATCCGCCGCCTTTTCCATGGACTCCGTCAACGAATCCATTTTTTGAAAGCAGCGTCATGATTGATTCCATGTATTTTTGAGAAATATTTTGTCTGGCGGCTATATCTTTGAGAGGAATTCTCTCCTCGCTGCTATGTTCAGCCATATCCACCATTACTCTGAGAGCGTATCTTCCTCGTGTAGAAACAATCATCAATATCCCCCTACTATACCTATCAACCTATAATATTACAAGGTTTATAAAATATCAAGAGAACAATACAAATAGTGCATCATAAAAAGGCTGCGGACGCCGCACGGATCAGGAATCAGACCGTAAGAAGCTCGGCTTTCTCAACTTTCCAGCTGCCGTCAGAAGTTTTTGACGCTTCAACCCAGCCATACTTTCCTTCCGCAAGGCTTCCCGGATTGATTACGGTCGTGTTTCCGATGGTGTCGATCGCGCACGCTTCATGGATGTGACCTGTAACGACAAGGAAAGGAGTCCTCTTTTCTATGTAAGCCCTGAGTTTTTCGCTTCCGACATGAATGCCGTTCGGAAGGGCATCGCAAGCAGTATTTTTCGGAGGATTGTGCATTATCAAAATCAGGTTTGACCAGTGTCCGTCAGGATCAGCACACTCTTCAGAGGAATTCTCAACGACATCGAAATCAGAAATAATCTCGTCCTCATCGCGCTCATAAGGCGTCGTTCCGGTGAATTTTGTTCCGCCGCCGCTTCCGCAGATGGCAAAACCGTCATGGAATGTAAGCTCTCCCTGCACGCTCACATCGCTAGATTCGATTTCGTCGATGAAGTCAGGTGAATCGCAGTTTCCGAGCACAGAAAAAAGCGTATCGTGCTTTTTCAGCAAGGCATCAAGCACGGGTTTTCCTGTCTCCTCGTGCTCGAAAAGAGAAAAATCCCCGCCGAAAAGCACGCAATCAGCCTGCTTGAATTTCTCATCAAGCTTTTCAATATTCTCAAGATTTCCATGAATGTCGCTCAAAATCAAAAATTTCATAATCGCCCCCATAAATCACTATAAAAAATTCACAAAACTATAAATCGTTCATTACGGCCCGCAGCGCCTTCATCTGCTCGTGAGTTCCGACCGTTATGCGGATGTAGTCCTCGATTCCCGGAGTTGCGAAATGACGCACCAGGATTCCGCTTTCCTTGATTTTTTTATACGCGCTTTCTCCTGAAACTCCGTCCTTGCGGCAGAAAATAAAGTTCGTCTGGCTGTCCAGGACAAACCAGCCCTTCGAGCGCAAGAAATCGATGAATTCATCCCTCTCAAAGGCAACGTTCTGAGCGCATTTGACGTAATAGCCGACATCACGGCATGCCGCGATTCCTGATGTCTGCGCAACGAAATCAATCGGAAAATGGTTGAGGCTGTTTTTTACAGTGGTTACGGCCTCAACGAGCTTAGGATTTGCGACAATGTAACCGAGACGCTGACCCGCGCCGCACAATGACTTTGAGAATGTCCTTACTATGACAAGATTCTCAAACTCAGAAAGCAAAGGGATGCAGCTCTCGCCGCCAAAATCAACATACGCCTCGTCAACCACAAATATTTTGTCCGCAGGAGATTTTTTTATCATGTCGCGGACTTCATCACGGGTTAGACCGAGCGAAGTCGGTGCATTTGGATTTGCAAAAATAGTGCAGGTTTTCTTTTCGGAAGCTTTTGCAACCATAAGCTCTTTATTTAAAGTCCAGTCAGAATTGAGAGGAACTTTGTCGAGCGGTATTGAGTAAAATCCGCCGTATACAGGATAAAATGAATAAGTATGCTCCGGAAGAATCAAATCGCGATCCGAGTCAAAGAAAGCATAGAAAACAAAGCTCAGAACCTCGTCAGATCCGTTTCCGCAGTAAATCATGTCCGGGGTAACCGAAAAAGGAATTTTGTCCGCTTTTGAAGGAGAAACCTCAGCTCCGGAACCGTTTTTCTTGCCTCCAGAAAGGTCTGCCCTGCAAAGAACTCCGCCGCATTTGTTCAGCATGTCGGCGATCGCAGATTTCAGTTCGTTTGAATCAGGATCAGGGTAAAGGCCGAGCTTCTCTGGATGATTTTTTACAGCGTGAACCACGGCATCCACAACTTTTGGAGACGGCGGATATGGATTTTCATTCGCATTGAGCTTTATATACACTCTGTCCTTCGGCTGCTCGCCAGGAACATAAGGATGCAGATTTTTCATTCGCTGTGAAATCATGATTTTCTCCTCGTACAATCAGAACTTTTCTTGAACATCGTGAGATCCAGAACCAGTCTGATTTCTGAATCCCGCAGGACTTTTAAAGTTTCTTCAATCTTAATAATTTTTCATCATTTGTTCCATGAGATTTTTAGCTCAACGAAGTGCGGAC
>CAMVSS010000029.1 GCA_947170195.1 uncultured Treponema sp.
CAGGCGACATGGATCCGGCTCTTCCATTCTACATCATGCGCAAAACAGGCATGACTCCTGCAGAAATGGACACTGCAATGAACAAAAAATCTGGTTTGCTCGGTCTCACTGGAAAATCAGCTGACCGCCGCGACGTTGCAGAACTTGCAGAAAAAGGCGACAAAGACTGCCAGCTCGCAGTTGATATGGAATGCTACCGCCTCAAGAAATACTTCGGCGCATACATGGCTGCAATCGGTCCTGTTGACGCAATCGTTTATACAGCAGGCGTCGGCGAGCACTCAGCCCTCATCCGCGGAAAAGCTCTCGAAGGCCTTGAATGGATGGGAGTAAAAATCGACCCGAAAAAGAACGCTCTTGCTAACACAGGCAACGCAGAAACATGCATCTCTGCAGACGATTCAAAAGTAAAGGTTTTCGTAATCCCGACAGACGAAGAGCTTGTTATGACAGAAGACGCTTTTGCAATCATGCAGGGCACTTACGATGTTCACACAAACTTCACATACTCTTTCCAGGACCCAGCATACCGCAACAAGGCACGCGAAGAAGGCCTCAAGAAAGAGCTTGAGAAGCACCCTGAACTTGAGTCAATCATTGTAAGACCGTAGTTCTTGCCGGCGGGAATTGAAAGCAATTCTCGCCGTTCGCTCGTAAATTATAAATCCCTTACAGAAAGTGATTGTTAAAAATTACATTGCAATTTTAGCGATTCTCCGAAGCAACTATGTTGCGTAGGTTTAAGAGAGCTCAGGGAATAAATTCTTCATGAGCTCTGTGTTCTCTGTGAGAAATTTAAAACCACAGATTATGCGGATTTCACAGATTTTAATTTTCATCTGTGCAATCCCTTGATGCGTAGCATCACGGACATCTGTGGTTTATTTTTTTATAATTCTCGTTGATCCGCGGTTTATTCTTTCTCTGCGAATTCTTTGCAGATTTTTTCCAGGGCTTCCTGCAGGATCGTTCTTGGGGTGGCGCAGTTTATTCTCTGGAATTTATATCCTTCCTTTCCGAACATAGTTCCGCGGTCTAGCCAGACTTTCGCCCTGTTTACGATGCGCGCGTCTATTTCTGAGTCCGTTCCGTCAATTTCAGAAAAATCCAGCCAGAGAAGATATGTTCCCTCAGGATGTACGGGTTTTATTTTCGGGCAGTTGTGGAGTAAAAAATCTTCCGCAAATGCAATGTTTTCCTGAATGTAGATTTTTAGCTCGTCCAGCCAATCGCCTCCGTTCTGATATGCGGCTGTCGCTGCGATGATTCCCATTAGGCTCGGCTCGTCGTAGCCTGTGCGGGTGAGTTCGTCAAGAAACAGAGTCCTCAGCTTTTTGTTCGGAATGAAAATATTCGAGAACTGCAGCCCGGCAAGATTAAAAGTTTTGCTCGGCGAAGTACAGATGATGCTGTTCTGCTCAACTTCTTTTGAAATTTTTGCGAATATGGTATGCGGAGTTTTTGAGAAAACAAAATCAGAATGAATTTCATCCGAGACAATCTTTACGTCATGTCTGAGGCAGATTTCAGCCAGTTTTTCAAGCTCGGTTGCTGTCCACACCCTGCCACCCGGATTGTGTGGCGAGCAGAGAATGAAAAGTTTTACTTTGTTGGTGATGATTTTTTCCTCAAAATCCTGAAAATCGATTTCGTAGCGTCCGTTTCTCAAGATGAGCGGGCTGTTCACAAGATTTCGTTTCTGAGCGCGGATGGTCGCGGAGAACGGATAATAGACCGGCTGCTGAATTATGACGCTCTCTTCCGGTTTGGTGAAAGCTCGGATTGCTGTTGCGATGGCATAGACTACGCCGGGTGTGTTCACTATCCATTCCGATTCTGTTTCCCAGCCGAAACGCTTTCTGAACCATTCCTTGACCGCTGTGTAGTAGCGTTCGTCAGGGCGTGAGTAGCCGAAGAT
Source organism: uncultured Treponema sp. (assembly GCA_947170195.1). Classification (GTDB taxonomy): domain Bacteria; phylum Spirochaetota; class Spirochaetia; order Treponematales; family Treponemataceae; genus Treponema_D. The sequence goes on from CAMVSS010000029.1 coordinate 1,919, forward strand.
GCCGTAGCGGACATATGATTCAAGCGCATCGAGTATGCACGGCGCGGTCGGAAAATCCATGTCCGCCACCCACAGCGGAAGAACGTCCTCCGGCTTTCCACGCTTTGTAGCGAGGTCTGTCTTGATGGAAAACGTATTTTTTCTGTCCGTCACTTTGTTGAAATCATATTTCATTTCAGAATCTCCCTTTCGTTAGTTTCCGTTCATCGCATTCTGCAGGTCGGAGATGAGGTCGCTGGCTTCCTCGATGCCGACCGAGAGCCTGAGAAGCGTGTTCGAGATGCCTTTTTTTGTGCGCAGTTCTTCCGGCAGCTCCGAGTGCGTCTGTGTCAGCGGATATGTGATAAGACTTTCAACGCCTCCGAGACTTTCCGCAAACCTGATTAGCTTTACGTTCCTGAGGATTTTTTCGACGGTCTCCGCTGAATCAACATAAAATGAAATCATGCTGCCATTTCCGGTCGCCTGTTTTTTCTGAATTTCGGCATCGGAAGCGCTTTCCAGTGCCGGATAAAGAATCTTTTTGACGTGTTTTTCAGTTTTGAGGTAGGAAATGATTTTTTTTGCGTTTGCCTGCTGGCGTTCGAGCCTGACCGAAAGGGTCTTTATGCCGCGCACTACGAGCCAGCTGTCAAATGGTGGCAGCGCGGAGCCTGTTGTTTTCGTGATGAATGTTAGGTCTTCAGCTATTTTTTCGTTGTTCGTCGTAACGAAGCCTGCGAGCGTGTCGTTGTGGCCGCAGAGGAATTTTGTTCCGCTCTGAATAACTACGTCTGCTCCGAGCGCGAGCGGTTTCTGAAAATATGCTGTCAGGAATGTGTTGTCCACAACGAGGACGGCTCCGTTCTGATGGGCGATACGCGCCGTCTCCTGAATGTCAGTGATGGACATGAGAGGGTTGCCCGGAGTTTCGATGAAGATAACCTTTGTCTCCGGTCTGATTTCTTTTCTTATGTTTTCCAAATTCGATGTGTCTGTGAATGTGGTTTCGATACCCTGTTTTTTTGCGATCGTATTGAACAGCCGGACTGTGCCACCGTACAGATCGTCCGAACAGATTACGTGGCTGCCTGATGGAACCGTGTCAAAAAAAGCCGTGATTGCCGACATGCCGCAAGTGAATGCAAATCCGTATTTTGCTCCGTCGAGGGCAGCGACTGTTTCCTCAAGAAATTTTCTGGTCGGATTTGAAAGCCGTGAATAGTCGAAGCCGGTCGAGTTGCCGAGTGAAGGATGGGCGAAAGTCGCCGACTGAAAGATTGGAAGGCTGATTGCCCCCGTCGTGTCAAAATTTGATGAAAGCGGATTTCCTTTTACGCAAAGCGTCTCAAAACAATAGTCTGTGGTAGTCATGATATTCTCCTGAAAAATGAATTGGGGAAAACGTCCGCGAAGCCAGAAATGCTCCGAAGATTCCCCGGGCGATTTAAAGAGAAAAACTACGCATGACTCCGTTTCGGAAATTTTGCCTTACAAGCCGTTCAAAGTAAAATTTCATAAAAAAATCCTGTATGAAGACTATAAAAGCATTTACCCATTAAATCAATAGGAAATTTGCAAAAAAAAGAGAAGATTCTTCACTTTTATGGTGGATAAAAAATGTGCGGATTCGTTATCGCTGGCAGCTTCCGTCGTGTATCTTTGCTGCAGTTTCCTTGTCGGTCAGCAGTTCGACGAGCTTCATCGCAAACTGTTCTGCCGTTCCCGGTCCCCTGCCTGTGAGCACGTTGTTGTCGAACACAAAAGGTACGTTCGCAATGTGGCAGGTGTTTTCTGTAAGTTCCCGCACTCCGATTTCTGAACCGCAGTATTCCAAGAGATTTTTTTCCATTCCTGGGTAGCATGTCCATTTTCTGTTTGCAAGAATTCCCGTGCGGGCAAGCATTACGGCAGGCGATGCGCACATCGCGGATACGATTTTTCCTTTCCTGTCCATTTTGTTTGTCAGTTGGAAAAGGTATTGATTCGCGGCAAGGTTTGCTGCTCCCGGCATTCCGCCCGGAAAATAGATTGCGTCAACTTCGTATTCCTCTTTGTTGCTGATGAAATCTTTTAGGCTTATATCAGCCTGAACTTTTATGTTGTGGCTTCCTGTTACCAGAATGTCAGCATCGACCTCATTTTTCTTTGGAACTGCTACGGTCTGAACATTAACGCCAGCTCTTCTGGCATAATCAACTATTGTAAGTGCCTCAATCTCTTCGAATCCCGGGGCGAGGAAAACAGCAAGTTTTTTCATAAGAATCCTCTCAAAATGCATTGCTGATTGTCCGCACTTTCAAATTGATTGCGGTGTTAATCAGCACTTTTTTAAGATACTCCAATTCGATTGAGTTTCGCAAATGAATTCCGCTTAATTATCTAAAAAATTTGTGGATTTTATTTTTCTATGCCTTTTTTATTTATTGCGCAGACATTTCTTACCGATTATTATATATAAGAGGGTTTTTTCAAAATTCTAAAATTATGAAAAGTGTTTTAATAATAGACGCACAACCAATGTTTCTCGAATATCTGCGTGAAAAGTTAACTGAAGAGAAAATTCAGGTAGAGACCGCAGACAGTGAGCGTGATGCGCTTCCAAAGCTTATTTCCATTCTTCCTGACTTAATCATCGTTGATATAAAATCTTCACTGCATGACCTGGATGATTTTTTTAAGAAAAAAGCCGCTGATTTGAACGGTAACAGAATCCCTGTGATTGTTACGGGACCTGTTATTGCAAAAGAGGAAGTAGCCGGACTTGTTGAATTCGGTGTCATCAAATATTTTGCTCGTCCTGTAAAATTCGATATATTCTTTGAGGCTGTCGGCAGGGTTCTTCATACGCCGTTTGCAATCGATACAACTCCGTCGGTTATGGACATACACCTGAATGGCGATGTTATTTTCGTTGAGATTGCCATGGCATTGAACTCGGAAAAGCTTGCGATTCTCAAGTACCGAATCTCCGAAATCATCGACGCAAACAAAATCAAGACTCCAAAAATTGTCCTGATGCTCACATCGCTGTCTCTGAGCTTCGTTGACGGCTACAATCTCGAGATTCTTTTTCAGAATCTTACTGCTGATACAAGGGTCTCAAAACGAAATATAAAAGTTCTTTCGCTCGACTCAATCACAAAAGAATTCATAGAGGGGCATTCAAATCTTGCAGAGATTCAGGTTGTGACCAATCTTTCTGAGGTTCTTTCTTCGCTTGTCGGAGTGGAGAATTCTTCTTCCGGCAGCGTTCAGGATGTCATAACTGATAAAATTCTTTCCGCTACTTCTGCTGATGTTGGTTCTGTCGAAATCAAATTCTCTTCTGATGGCGATTTGGACGATGATACCGTCTTAAAATCCTTGGGAATCAATAGAATTGCCATTGTTGATGATGAATCCGGGGTTCGAAAATATATCTCCGAGGTGTTCAGCACCATTAACGTTGAAAGCGTGCTCTTTGCGAGCGGAAACGAGTTCATTGCTCAGCTCGACAAAAACAAATTTGACCTTGTTTTCCTCGATATATACATGCCGGGATTGTCAGGCCTTGATGTACTGAATTATTTGAAATCAAAAAACAACACCATTCCTGTCATCGTATATTCACAGCTGGCCCAGAAAGAATACATAATGAAAGCCCTTTCGCTTGGCGCAAAAAGTTACCTGATAAAGCCTCAGCCGGAGCAGGCCCTGATTCACAAAACGCTGGAAGTCCTTAATGCAAGAAAATGAGCTGAACCTGACAGATGTCACCAGATTCCTTGCCAACACTCTTCACGAAATCCGCACTCCGATTCAGACAATAATCGGAGCTACGGAACTGATTCAGGACACTAATCTTGACAAGGAGCAGCTCGAATATATCCGGCAGATTCAGTTCAGCGCAGAATCCCTGCTGAACCTTGCGAACGACATTTTGGATTTGTCCAAGATGCAGTCAAATTCTTTCACTTTTGAGGCAATTCCATTCAGCATCCTGCATTCCGTTGAGTACATCGCCGATTCTGTGAGTATAAAAGCTTTTAACAACGGTGTTGAGATTGTAAGCGATATAGATTCATCTGTTCCGGATACGGTTGTGGGAGATTCTATGCGCATAAGCCAGGTCATGCTGAATCTTGCCAACAATGCGGTAAAATTCACAAAATCAGGCTATGTCCATCTCGAGCTTTCATACGAAGACGGAAATATCTGTTTCAAGATTACTGACAGCGGAATCGGAATCCCTGAGGAAAAGCAAAAAAATCTTTTTTCTGAATATGTGCAGGCTGATATTTCAACCTATCGACTCTTCGGCGGCACCGGTCTGGGACTTGCAATCTGCAAGAATCTGGTGACGCTTATGGGCGGAAAAATCGGGGTAAAATCAAATCCGGCTGGAGGGTCGATTTTTTGGTTTACTCTTCCGCTTCCTGCCGGACCTGACATAGCTAAAAAAATCGATTTTGACATTCCTGAGGGCAACTATCGTGTGCTCATCGTTGACGACAGCCTGATTGCAGCAAACAGCCTCAAGTCACGGCTCATGAAACTCGGTTTCGATGACATCTCGATCTGCACGAACGGAAATGAGGCTCTCGAAAAGATTGACTGCGCACAAAAAGAGAACAAGCCGTTCAAAATTGCTTTCATAGACATGATAATGCCCGGAGTTGATGGCTGGCACCTTGCTTTTGATATAAAAAATTCTTCCGCGGCAAAAAACAACATCTCTCTGTATCTGCTCGTTCCCGAAGGTCAGATGAAGGAAGAGGCAAAGATGAAAATGCTTGGCTGGTACAAGGGATATCTCTATAAACCGGTCAAAGACGACATGCTTTTGAGCCTCTTGCAGGAGGAATTCTCATTTGAGGAAGAGCTTGAAAGCGTTGATATGGATATCGCAGAAATAGACATTGGTTCGGTTCAGGAAATTCCTCTTGAGATGACGGAAGAGAAAGAATCAGATGATTATATGCTCGCCAAGGACATGAAGATTTTGATTGCCGAGGATCATCCGATGAACCGCAAGCTGCTTGAGGCTTTTGTTCGCAAATTCGGCGCGGATGTCTATCTTGCGGAGAACGGAGAAAAAGCAGTTTCAATCATAAAGAACAATCCTGATATCAAGCTGATTTTTATGGACATCTACATGCCTGAGAAAAACGGAATAGATGCTGCTGCGGAGCTAAGAAAGTCAGGCTATCGCGGAACTATAATCGCATGTACGGCAAACAACGATACGAATGACTTCGCCGACTACATGGCTTGCGGAATGAATGACATTCTCGTAAAACCATTCAAGAGCGATATGATCCGAAATTTGATTGAAAAATGGAAATAGGGCGGAGTAAAATATGAAGAAAGTCAATTTTCACACGCACTCGACGTTTTGCGACGGAAAAAACACAATAGAAGAAAATGTTGTTGCTGCCATCGGGAAGAATTTTGAAATTCTGGGATTTTCCAGCCATTCGTTCTATCCTTTCGCATACGCGGAGAATATAAAAGCTGACAAAGTTCCCCAGTACTGTTCCGAAATCCTTTCGGCCAAACAGAAATATGCCGACAAAATTCAGATCAGGCTCGGATTTGAGGCTGATTATATTCCTGGAATCACATTTCCGCGCTTTGACCGCTATTCAGAGTTCAATCCTGATTTTTTAATCGGTTCCGTGCACTATGTCTTCAATAAGGACGGAATCATTCCTGTCGACTACAGCCCCGAAGTCTTGAATTCCGCCCTTGAAAAATACTATAAGGGCAGGGAGAAGGATTTTGTCTGCGAGTATTTTGAGCACGAAAAAGAAATGATTCGCTGCGGAGATTTCACTTTTGTGGGACATCCCGATTTGGTCAGAAAATTCAACGGACGGCTTTCGTTTTTTGATGAGAGGGACAGTTGGTATAAAGAAGAGATAAAACTGCTTGCAAAAGAGATATCAAAATCCGGATTCGCAACCGAAATAAACACCGGAGGAATCAGCAGAGGCTATATGCAAAGCCCTTATCCGGGAGAGTATTTTTTGTCGCTGCTACATGAGTACAACGTGCCGCTTTTTATAAGCTCTGACGCGCATGAAGTCAACCAGCTGGACGGATTTTTTGATGTTGCTGCTGAAGCTGCCAGAAAGGCCGGTTACACGGAGATTGTGTGCGACGTTTCTGACAGGCATTCATTTGAATTTACAGCTTTGGACTAACGGTTTCTGCGCTCGTCTTCGCTCTTGCATGAAATACACAAGAATGCGTAAGGAAGCACTTCGAGCCGCTCCTGAGGGATTTCTTTGTGGCATTTAAGGCAGATGCCGTATTTTCCCTGCTTGATTCTGTCCAATGCGTTTTTAATCATTGTAAGGCGGTTTGAGTCCTGTGCACCCAGCGTCTCAAGCAGCTTTCCGTCGATTACATCTGATGCTATATCAACTTCGTCTCCAGGCTCACCGCTTTCGACGATTTTTTTGTAGTCTGCGTTTTGTGCGCTCAATGATTTGAGGATTTCTTCTTTCTGATCCTCCAAAACTTTTTCCATTTTGTCGATAAATGCTTGATCCATACGTTGCTGTCTCCCATGTTGACAATTTTTTTTATTATTACATAATAATATAGGTAAAATCTTGAAAAGACAACGTTTTTCTTTTTGATTTTTTTGTAATAACTTTGGAGGAATCGTGGCTAAAGAAGAAGCGATTGAAGTTGAGGGCATTGTAAAAGAAGCTTTGCCAAACACAATGTTCCGCGTGGAGCTTAAAAACGGCGGACATGTAATCATGGCGCACCTTTCAGGAAAGATGCGAAAGCACTACATCAGAATCGTACCGGGTGACAGTGTAAAAGTTGCCCTTTCTCCGTATGATTTGAACCGCGGTCGAATCATTTTCCGCGAACGATAGTTCACAGATTGGCGTACTCAAACGCTGAGAACTTGCGGATTTTGCCGCAGAAAACACACCGAAGCTCATAAGCAGCTTCGGTTTTTTGTTTTCAGTCCAATTTACTTGAAGAACCCTCTGAGTGAGCGGCCGATTCCTGTGAATCCTGAGGCGATTAGGCTGATTCCCAGAAGTGGTGTGAATGGGAACAAAAGCCACCATAGTCTCTGCAGAACGAACAGACCGATCAGTACAAAGAATATGTTTTTTACAAAATCAAGGAAACGCTCGAATTTTGTCTGCTGAGGTGCTCTGCGCGTATAGAACGTGTAAGAAGTTCGGCCTGAGTTCGATGTATTAGCTCCCTGAGAGCTTGCATATCTGAACCACTGTGCGAACGGATCAAAATCGTCCTGAGTTTCTTGTCCCCATGTGCCCGAGTTCCAGTACTGGCCGGAAGAGCCGTATCCAGAGCTTCTGTTTCCATATCCTGAATATGAAGATGAGCCATAAGAATCGTATTGATTACGTTTTGTGCTGTCTCCGAGGACATCGTATGCTGCAGAAATTTTCTTGAACATTTCCTCGGCATTTTTATCGCCTGGGTTTTTGTCAGGATGATATTTCATTGCAAGCTTTCGGTATGCAGATTTGATTTCGTCTGCCGTTGCTGTTTTCTGAACTCCGAGAATCTGATATAAATCTTCCAAATGCTTTCTCCCCAGTGTTGTTGTTCACATATAAAATACTGATATTTTATATGAGTTACAATAAAAAAAATCTAAAAACTTTGTTAGATTTTAAAAACACGCATTTCACTTGAGAATGACCCAGGTTGCTCCCGTTCCGCCCTGTGTGTGGTCTGGATGGCCTGATGTTCCCAGATGAGGATTTCTCTCAATAAATGTTCTGACCATAGGACCGAGTACGGGGTCGCTTCCGTGGCTGTGATTTCCTTTTCCGTGAACGATCAGGATTTTCTTTAGCCCCCTGTTCACGCAGTCGGTTACGAAATAATTCAGCTTATCCCAGGCTTCGTCCTTTGTAAGCCCGTGCAGGTCTATCCTTGCTTCCGGGCGCATTGTCCTGAGGTATTCGCGGCTTTCCATGCGCGTCCGCTGTTCGTAGACCTCCGCTTCCTTGTCTTTGTCCGTCACTCCGTAACGTCTGAGCCAAAGCTCCATCGGATTGACCGTTTTTTTTGAGTCCTGCTCCATCTGGTCTTCGTAAAATCTTCCTTCCGCCTTGAGCTTTGCGATTCTTCTCGCCTCCTTTTCTTCCGGAGTCGGAGCGTTAGCCATTTTATGAGAGACCTGCGGTTTTTTTGAAGCTTCCTTCGCCTTTTGTTTTTCTGATTTTTGAACTTCGTTCCACTGATTTAAAATATCACCAAAATCCATAGCGACCTCTTGGGAACCACTGAAACAATCCGACAGCAGATTTTTCGAATGTTCCCCGGTGTTAGTTTATCTTAAAAATTTGAGATGATTTTACCCATCCTGAAAAAATTTTGCATTCGATGTAGTACCATTCTCCGGCTTTTTCAGTTATTTTTACCCTTTGTCCGCCCGTGAGATGGTGCGATGCGGATTTTTCCTCAGGAATTGTCGTAACGTCGCCCCCTGCAAAAATTCCGTATTCAGGGGATGCGAGCCTGAATAGAATGAAGTTTTTTTCGTCTTCATCCGGGAGAAGTCCTATTGAAAGTTCGAAAAGCTTGCGTTCTTCACGTATCCTGCCGTTCAGAATTGAGTGCTTTTCTTTGCTTCTGAGGGACGCCAGCCGCCTGCAATCCTCAATTGTGGGAATGTAGGCTGATTGCGCCTTTTCTTCCTCTTTCGGGGCTGTGAACGCGTCTGAAAAATCATCCGTAAGCGCGGAAGACTGATCGGAACTTGCGGTCGAATCTGATTTTTGAACTATTACAGGAAGATCAGGAACGAAAACTGTCTTTTTGGAGCCGTTGTACGAGATTGCCTCGGCATATATTTTCGGAAAGGAGAATGTGCCTTCGACGAGCGGTTGCCAGACGAATTCTGAGACCGGAAAAGCTTCCGGAGTGAAATCAGTTTTCTGAATTTTTGTGTTCCTCGGGTCGATCGATGCAATCTTCCATCGCGTGCCCTCATTGAAAATCGAGTTCTTTGGAAGCTCCCATGAGAAATTTAGAATCTGGACGAAATATTGTATGTAGACTCTGAAACGGATCTCTTCGCCTGCCTTTGCAACATAGGATGTGATGCCGGTTTTTTTGTCTTTTACAAGGTGGCTTTCATCTGCAAATCTGACTGACAAAAGCGGAGAAATCAGCATGGGATTTTCATAAACTGTTACGTCCTCGAACGGAAGGTAATAGGTTCTGTTGTTGATCCTTGTTATGAGCGGTGGAAGTGTCACGCTTCCTGTGTCCGTGAACGTGAACCAGAGGTGGACGATCGTTCCTCTTTCCGAAGTTTCCGCGGCGTTTGATGATGCTGGATCTTCTGAGCTCTGCTCGATATATTCTTCTTTTTTTGACGAAACGAATTTTATTCCTGCGGGAAGAACTGGAAGATCAGTCTGAACTTTTGACGGTTCGATTCCCGGAATTTTGAGCGTAAATCCGTTCATTTGGGCCGTAAAAAATATATCGGTGTCCTTTGTGACCGTGAGATTTTTGAGCTGTGATGGTGTCGGTGCTTTAGCCTGCAAAAAAGGCGGGCAGAGCACGAGCATCAGTAATCCAATACAGAGTTTTCTTGCGGATTTGATTGAAGTTTTTTCCATTGGTTGTTGTCATTCTCCCGGATTAGATTGAAAAGTTCGTTTTTGAGCGGTGAATCCGTCTGATTTTCACTGGCACCCTGCATTTCCGATTCTGCGTTCTGCGCCTGTTTTTCCGCTTCCTGCCGGTTGCAAAGCTCCAGATTGATTTTTGCGTTCATATTTTCAGGATTTGCCAGAACAGCTTTCTTAAAATATTCCGCTGCTGTCACAAAATCACTTTTTCGTTCGTAGATGATTCCGTAGTTGTAATATGCCGCGCTGATAAGGTCGGCCGGATTTTTTTCTGCGGAAAGGTTCAGCTGGTTGAGCCTGTCAACGGCGCCCTCGTATTCCTCAAGGCTGATGTATGTTGATGCGAGTCCGAAAATCGCGTATTGTTCTGCCAGTTCAGATTCATCAAAATCGTATGTCGCGTTAAGAAAATCCGCCGTGGCTGTCTTGAAGTTTCCCTGATACCAGTTCCATACGCCGTGCAATATTTCTTTTTTTTCAGAGCGGCAGGATGTGAGCGTCAGCAGAATGACGATTGATGCCATGATCGCGTGCGGGCGGGAAAGCCTAAGCTCTCCTGCAAAAAATGAAAGAATCATGCAGATAACCGAAAGCAGGATGAAAAGACCGTGTCGCTTTACTTCGACTGTTTCGTAATCGTATGGAGATATGTCAGCGTCCTTTTTCTGGGCATTGTAAATCTGGTTGAGAAGAGTGTAGGCTGAGCCTGAGTCCGCGGCAGAAACATATTTCAGCAGGTTTGCCGTTTCCTGAGAAACTTTTCGCCTGAATTTTGAGAATTCTGTTCTGTTCGCGCCGTCAACAAGTTTTTTGAGCTTGTCTGATTTCAGGGCTGTGTGAACGCTTGTTTTTCCGTCTCCGGCTGTGACTTTTGCACCCTGAATGGATCCGAAACCGATCAGCGTAAGCGGAATTCCGAACTTCATGGTTTCGTTCAGCGCATTTTCGAGCTGGCTGTCGGTTTCATCGCCATCGGTGAAAACCCAGATAAAATTCGAGCGGGCTGAATTTGTCGGAAATGCATTGAAAGCCGCATGAATTCCCTTTCCGATTGAAGATCCTGCGCTTGTCATCAATGACGGAGACAGATTTTCAAGCAGAGAATTGATGGAAGAGACATCCTCTGTTGAAGGAATTGCTATGAATCCGTCGCCTTTTGCAAGGACAACCGAGAAGGAGGTTCCCTCAAGCCTTGAAATCAGGTTTTTTGCGTAGATTTTTGACGCTTCCAGCCTTGAAGCTCCGTTCAGACTGTCCTTTGCGTTCATCGAGTACGATATGTCGAACACCAGGCAGACTGCGCATCCGTTTTTCTGGATCGGGATGTTCTTCGTTCCCCAGGAGATTCCTGCGTAAGCGCAGACTGCGAAAACCCATGCGAATGCGCGCAGTATGGTTCTTGCCATCATCGAGAGGCGAAGCTTTTTGTAAATTTTTGCTTCTGCCTTGGTCTGGTAAAATCCGATTACCGAGTATGAGAGCTTCTTGAATCTGTACCAAACGTACAGTGCCGTCGGGATTATTGCGAGAGTCGCGATGAGCGCTAAAGGTTTTTCGATGGATGGCATCATAAAATCTCCTTAAGGCATAGTCGCCGTATTGTCCATGCTGTAGTGAAGAGCGCGATGGCGGCAATCAGAAAAATTCTGAACACGTTCTCATCTGTGGATCGGAAACGGAATGTCTGGACGGTGTTTTCTTTCCGTGCGATTTCTGACAACGAATCTGACAGTGACATCGTTGATTCTATGCCGAAATATTTTCCTCCGGCCGCCGATGCAATTGCTTCGAGCGGTGCTTCGTCAAATACGGATTCATAGAAACCTGAGTGAACGTCGCCAGTATTCGGGTCGATGTATTCAATCGGAACTGTTCCTTTTGTTCCGATTCCGAATGCGTATACCGTTATGTCATTTTCCAAAGCGAGGAGAGCTGCTGTTTCCGGATGGACGGAACCTGCGTTGTTTTCGCCGTCCGTAATCAGGATTATGCATTTTTTTGGCGCTTTGCTTGAGGCGATGTGATATATTGCCGTCGTCAGACCTGTTCCTATCGCAGATCCTTCTCCCAGCGAACCGATTACAAGTGAATCGAGACGCTCCAGAAAGAGTTTTTTGTCGTCTGTCGGTGGAACGATTACAGCGGCTTCGCTTGCCATTGCGATCAGACCGTAATTTGCGCCGCGATCGCTGTTGAGCAAGGTTTTTATTCCGATTTTTGCAGCCTCAATTCGCGAAATAGTTGAGTTCACGAGCGAAATGTCTTTTGCTGCCATTGACGGGCTTGTGTCGAGGACGAACAAGATGTCAGTTCCGCGGGATGTGTAGACTTTTTCCTGATGATGGATTACCGGATTTGATAAAGCGATTATGAGCGTGATATAGCCGCATATCGCCAGAATTTCGGCAAAGACAGAGAAAATATTTATCAGCGTTGGACGATATGAGAACTGTTTGCCTTCCCAGTCTGAGATTGTCAGCGGAAATGATATCCGTGAGAAAAAGCCCAGATTCCGAAGAATGTAGAGAATCGGAATCGCGAGAAGGAAAATAAATGCGAGCGGATTTTCACAAACTATCAATTGCTTTCCTCCTCGCCGTTCGTTTTTTCGTCTGCATTGAAATCAAAAATCAGCTGGATTGATTCTTTTGTCAGGCGCACCCTCTCACCGTCTTCAAAATGCGAATCTCTTGCGAAACGTATGTAGTCCGTGCGGAAGAAAATCTCCGTCAGTTTTTCGACGGCGCTTGCCTGAAAGCCGAGAAGCTCCCCGCCGAAAAGCTCGAGGAATTCTTCATAGATTTTTCCTGTTGATACAGCCTGGAAGTCGTGTGAGAATCTTTCACGCAAAAACGAGCGGAAAATTCTTTGGATCTCTGCCGCATAATCTTTGTCCTCCGTAATTCGGGAACCTTTTTTAAGAAGTTTGTTCAGCTCCTTTATCGCAGAGCGCGAGTTGTGCCGGAGAGAAAGAATGTAAAGTATCTGCTCTATGAATTGTGCGAAGGTCGGAATCTTTGACGCAAAATATACGAGCGCGCTCATAATAAAAACCAAAATCAGAGAGAAAATCGCAAGCAGCGCGGTTGTGCCCGGAAGCATCAATGGTGGCGACTGAGGCATGAAATTGGTCACGTTCTTTTGATGGAGGAGCGAGTGTACGTTTATGGAATCGAGCTTTACAGTGAAAGAGATTCCGCCCGCAGATTTTTTTAATGATTCCCTGATTAAAGCCGTCAGGTCGAACGGCGGAATTGTGAGGATTCCGTTTTTCCAGGGAACGATTGTGAGCGACAGATCGTACTCCGAGCCGTTTCTTTCTATATAGATGTTTTTTACTGCGAAAGAATCTGATTGCTCTGCGAAAAACGAATAATCTTTCGACAGCTCTATGCGGTCGATGCGCTCAAGATATTCTGAGAAAATGTTTGCGTCCGAATGGAAGAGATATTTGATTTCGACCGTATCGCCGACATAAACTTTCTGAGGTATGACCAGCTGCTTGTTTTCCGAAAAAACAGCGCATGGAATCATCGAGAAAAATGCAAGCGCAAGAAAAATTCTGCGAAAAAGAGCCTGATTGTGATTTTTCATTTTCGCACCTGCTGTGAGAAGAATTTTGTGAGCACTGTTACAGGATCTTCCGCGGTGGACAATGTGAGCGGATGCGCGCCGTGCTTGGAACAATAATCCCTCCAATAGTCCGTTCTTGCCCGGTTGTCTTCGAACCACGCCATTTTGAACTTTTTTGAAGATGTCGGGAAAACCTGAGTCTTTTTGCTTTCGCTGTCAAAGAATGGTACCGTTCCGATCTCCGGAAGCTCGCTGTCCGTTGAGTCTGTCATTCGGACGGCTATAACGTCATGCTTCTGAGAAAGCTGCGCGAAAGGTTTTTCCCAGCCCGCGGCCCTGAAATCTGAGATAAGAAAAACGAGAGAGCGCTTTCGCAAAATCTTTCCGGCTCCCTTGATCGCATTTCCGAGCACCGATCCGTTCGTGCGAACATATTCTTCTGCGGAGTCGAGCTTGTCCAGCTTTGACAAAATCATCATTGCGTGCTCGCGTCCCGGTTTCGGATGGCATGAGAACTTTATGGCTCCGTCAAAAAATACTGCGCCCGTGGAGCCTGCATTTTTTTCTGCCGCCAGAAGAATAAGTGCCGCGGCTTCGCGTGCCGTCTGTGTCTTTGATTTTCCGCGTGAGCCTGATTCCATTGAAACGGAGTCGTCCAAAATAATAAAAATGGAAAGCTCTTTGTCCTCTTCGTACTGCTTTATGAACGGACGACCCATTTTTGCTGTTACGTTCCAGTCGATTGCGCGGACGTTGTCACCAGGCAAATAATCGCGTACGTCGCTGAATTCAATTCCCTGTCCCCTGTACAAGGATTTGAAGTTGCCGTTGCGCATGTTTTCTGAGAGAAAAATCGATGAGAATTTTAATCTGGCAGCACGCCGGGAAAGCTTTTCTTTTTCCATTTAAGTTCTTTACGGAAGCGGCATAAGAGCGAGGATTTTTTCGATCAAATCATCGCTTGTAACTCCGTCCGCTGCAGCCTCATAGGAAAGCACAAGTCGGTGGCGGAGCACTGCATGTGAAGCGGCCTTTACGTCGTCAGGCAGAACGAAAGAGCGGCCTGCAAAAAGAGCCTGAACTTTCGAGCACTGAAGGAGTGCGATTCCTGAGCGTGGAGAAGCTCCGAATGAGATGTATTTTGCTATATCGTCTTTTTTTACAGGAGATATCCTTGATGCGATTTTACCTGCGCCGCGTTTTTCCTGAACAGGACGTGTGGTTGCGACGATGGAAACGATGTACTCGATGATTTTGTCGTCACAAGTGATTTCATCAAGAAGCGAGCGCATCATTGCAAGGTCGTCAGCCGAAAGAATTTTATTTACAGGGAGAAGAGGCGCTTTTCCTGCAGTTTTGACGATTTCAACTTCTTCCTGAGGGGTTGGGTAATTTACCAGAACTTTCAGGAGAAAGCGGTCAAGCTCTGCTTCCGGCAGATTGTATGTTCCTTCCTGCTCGATCGGATTCTGTGTCGCAAGAACGAGGAATGGTTCAGGAAGCTTGTATGTGTCTTCGCCGATGGTGACCTGGTGCTCAGCCATTGCCTCAAGAAGCGCAGACTGAACTTTTGCCGGAGAGCGGTTTATCTCGTCCGCGAGCACAATGTTCGTAAAAATCGGTCCCTTACGAACTGAGAATTTGCCTGAATTCTGCTCGTAGATGAGGGTTCCGCTTACATCAGCTGGGAGAAGGTCCGGTGTGAACTGGATCCGCTTGAAATCCAGCCCGGAGATTTCTGCAAATGTCTTTACGGCGAGAGTTTTTGCGAGTCCAGGAACACCCTCCAGAAGGACATGCCCTCCGCAAATCATCGCCGTGAGGATTCCGTCTATAACCTGCTCCTGCCCGATTATGCGCTTTGCTGATTCTGCGCGGCACTGCTCGATTATAGCTTTGCAACGTTCGATTTTCTGTTCTATTTTTTCCATAGTTAGCCTGTTACCTCAGTGTTTCCTTGTTGTCATTTTCTACCATAAGAAACTAAAAAGGATGCAAAAATATGTATTTTTCGGTTAAAAATTTGCATATTTATGCAGTTTTTAGATTGACACTGTATATCTCAAAAAGATAAGATAATTTATCATGTTAAACCCATTAGCACAAGAATTGAATAATACTCTTTCTGGAACTGTTGCAGGAAGCCTGCTTTCAGATTTGGGAACTAGGATTTTCTTTCCGCGCGGAATTATATCGCAGGGCGGAGAGGCAAAAATTTACGGAAAGACCGCAAATGCTACCATAGGAACCACACTTGTCGGCGGAAAGCCTGCTGTGCTTGAGGCTGTGCACAAGTTCGTTCCGGAGTTTTCTTCCGGAGAGCTGGTTTCTTACGCGCCTACGGCCGGTATTCCTGAACTCAGGGCTTTGTGGAAACAGAAAATCCTTGAGAAAAATCCTTCTCTTGCCGGAAAAAATTTTTCTCTGCCGGTAGTTGTTCCGGGGCTTACTGCCGGAATTTCTTATCTTTCAGATTTGTTTGTTGACAGCAATCATCCGCTTCTTGTCGCAGATCCTTCTTGGGACAATTATGCTCTTGTTGTCGAAACTCGCCGTGGTGCCCAGCTCCATCTGTTTAACATGTTCAAAAACGGTGGATTTGATTTTGATTCTTTCCGCTCGGCAATCGAAAAGGAAGCTGAGTGCGGTTCCGTTCGAATTTTGCTGAATTTCCCTCAGAATCCGTCCGGATATTCTCCGACCACTGAAGAAGCAAAAAAAATCGTTTCAATCATAAAAGAATTCGCAGAAAAGGGCACAAAATTCATAATCTGGGATGACGATGCTTATTTCGGCCTTAACTACGAGAAAAATATCTATCCTCAGTCTCTTTTCGCCGAATTCGCAGATTTGCACGAGAACATCCTTGCTGTAAAGATTGATGGTCCTACAAAAGAAGATTTCGCATGGGGTCTCCGAACAGGATTTCTGACATTTGGTGGCAAGGGAATGACAGACGAGCACTACGATGCTCTTGTCAAAAAACTGATGGGATTGATCCGATCATCAGTTTCTTGCTCTTCAACTCCGTCACAGACTCTTATCCTTAAGGCGGTTTCAGATCCTAAAATTGAGGAGCAGAAAAAAGCTCTGAGAGACGTTCTTGAGGCGCGCTACAAGGTTGTCCGAAAGTTCGTTGATTCGCATGAATCTTCAGTCCTTGAGGCTCTTCCGTTCAACTCTGGATATTTCATGAGCTTTAACTTGAAGGGAATCGATGCAGAGCAGCTTCGCAAAAAGCTCCTGCACGAAAACGGAATCGGAACTATCGCCATTGACGAAAAGACCCTCAGGGTTGCTTTCAGTTCCGTCGATGAAGAAAAAATCGAAACCGTTTATAGCGCGATCTACGCCGCTGCTGAAGCCATCAAAA
>CAMVSS010000030.1 GCA_947170195.1 uncultured Treponema sp.
CTCCGTCAGGACAAACACTTGCCTCAAAAATGTTCGGACATATCTAAGGAGGAATCATGAATAAGGTAGTTGGCGAAGTTACCGTTACACAGGAACAGATTCTGCACGGCGATCACCATATCGTAACAGGACTTGCAATTGCTGACGAAACAGAAGCGTTTGCAGCAGGTACAGTCCTTTACAAAGGTGAGGACGGCTATGTTCCGCTTACGAAAACCGACAGTGAAAACAAGCCAGTTGCAGTTGCGATTGAGGGGCTGGAAGAAGAAGCCGACAGTGCGGTAGTTCCAGGCTGTATTCACGGAGCAGTCCGCACGGAAAAACTCATCTATGCAGACGGTACAAAGGTTTCTTCAGAAACCAAAGATGCATTGCGCGAGGCAGGAATCTACTGCATCGCAGACTGAAAAACTAATCAGGAGGAATAGCAGATGGCTATCAATTACGCCGGCAAGTTCGGCAAATACTTTACTCAGGCAAAAGTCGCTGACATCATCAGCAGCATGTCAAAGCCTGAGACACCAATGAAGAACCTTTTCTTCCCGGCAGGGCACCAGAAGCAGAAGTCCAGCGCATTCATTACGGTTGAAGACATCCAGCGGGTAACAGGTTCAATTCCGCTCGTAAGGCGCGGAAGCCGTTCTTATCCGCTCGACGGAACCTCTACAGTCCGCAAGATGATTGAGGTAGACGGCTTCATTCCATCAAAATTCATCAGTGCTGCCGAGCTCAATACCCTTATTTCGCTTGGTGATGAGCAGTCAATCAGCGCATGGGTTAACGAAAATCTTGAGTACCTCCGTGACAGAATCAGCGAGTCAACAGAGACCCTCATCTGCCAGGCACTCAGCGGAAAGATTGCATATCCGATTGCGTCAGACGGCTCAATTTCAGGAAAAGAAGAAATCGACCTCGGAAATCCTCATGCAATCGATACCGCAAACCTAAAAAAAGGGGATGTAGGACAGCTCAGAAAATGGCTTGAAGACCGCCTTACAGAGCACAGAAAAAAAGCAGGAGCCGCAGCAACTCCCGTCAACTTCGTAGGCTCAACAGTATACGCAGAAATCGTAGACACCATGACAAGCAAGGATAACCTTCCTGTCGTATGGACTGACACAGGCATGAAACTCTTCGGAAAATATGATGTGCGACCACTCGATACATCATACACGCTTCCAGGTGCAAATCAGGCAACATCAATCCTCGGAACTAACGAAAGCCGAATCATCGACCTGGCAAATCCAGGAGACCTCTTCTATCTTGCAGTAGATGATTTGGACTCAAAGCTTGCCGCAATGCCTTTCTACGCAAAGCCTGTCAACTGCGAGGATCCGTCAGGCATCAAGCTGATCGGCTACTCAAAGCCTCTCCCTGCATTTGCGATGAAGCGTCAGTCAAAGCAGACCGTAAACTTCACGAACTAGGAGATCAAAAATGGACGAGTACGGTATTGACGGAATCCCGGTGGAAACAACTCGGAAAGAGACGGACTTCTCACCGTTCGGAACGGCTGTCACGAAGGACGATGTGGCGGAATGCCTGTCGCAGAACCTTTACACTCAGCTTTCGGAGCGGAGCGACAAGTTCGTTCTCGATGCAGTCAACCGCGCGGAAATATATATCGGTGCCGTGCTCTCCTACCTGCACGTCAAATTTGACCTTGACGACAAACTTGTGCGCCAGATAGTCCTGATGCAGTCAATCTACGAGCTTCACATGGCTCTGGGGCACGAAGAGGCGGGGCGCGAGTATCGCATCCAGGCAAAAAACACGATCATCGCCGCTTATGGCTCGTTTCCCGACACCGAAAACGCGGACACCGTTCCACATGCACCCACCGCGAGCGTGGTACGGCCGGACAGAAATCCGCGAATGGCGCAGGTTTTGAAAGCACGGGAGCTTACACTGTGACGAATAATGCTGTCGCCGACGAACTTGATTCTCTTGCGCTGGAGCTTTCAGACACCACCAGGATTGAGAAAGCTGGAACCATGGCTGCGGAGTTTATCCGAAACCACATATACAAGGCCGAAGGTTTCGCTTCGCTCTCCAATGTCACCGTTGAGTACAGGGGATCAGGCGCAAGCCCCTTGCAGGATACAGGCTCGCTCCGTGACTCAATCGTATCTGAGCTAAAGAACAGGTACTCTGTGAGCGTTGGAACTACAAAACTCTACGCTCCGATTCAGAACGACGGAGGAGAGATCCACGCCAGGAAGGAGTGGCTGTTCATTCCCGCCAAAGGTACGCGCCGGCTCGAAAGAATTTACGGTTCGAAACCAAAGGATGTTCTTGAGGGGCTGAGAAGCAGCGGCTATTCAGTTTTCCGTGCTGGCAGGACAGTCTGTTACCGGAAAAAAGGCAGGAACGAAGAATCGCGGATAGCATACTACCTGAAAAAATCAGTCGTCATCCCCGCCCGAAAGTTCTTCTACCTGAGCGGGGACGAGACGGCTCAAATCCAGGCGGAACTCTTCCCCGATGTATAGGAGGCTTGAAGGAAATGAAAACATACGACGCACTCACGCTCTTTACCGCCCAGCTTGAGCGCAATATTCCGGGTACAGGATTCAAGACTAAGGTCGTGATAACGCCGACGAACCTGAAGGAAAAGGGACTTGTCATAACGGTATCGCTTCTGAAGAGCATTCCTGAAAACAAGCGGATGGGACGGTACACAACCCGCACGGTTCGGGTAAAGGTTGCGGTACAGGGAAGCCTCGAAAGTCAGACCGGACTTGAGCAGGCATGTGAGGCAATCGAAAGCCTTGACGAATACCTCTCAACTCCGCAGCTCCACTTGACGGAATGGAAGGAGACGGCCGAGGCGATGGGAAGCGAGGTGGCGATTCCGAATACAAGAATTGTCCAGCGGATATCCGCAGAGGATTCTTTTGTCGATTCTCCCGACAGTACAGAACTTCAGTACGCGGACGACGACAGAATAGTTCTCATCACAATTCCAATAGGAGAATGCTCATGATCTATGAGACAAAATACGAGACGAAAAACGGCAAGACAACCGTAGTTCGTTCTGAAAGCAAGCCGAAGACGGCAAAAACGGGCGCATCCGCAGGCGCATCTTCTGCGGAAACAACTAGCACAGAGGAGAAAAAATAAATGCCAAGAGAAGAAATGCCGCTTGTCGGCGATGACGGACTCATTATGACAGGCTCGAAGGGTACGACCTATGAGGGTGACGGAACCAAAACCCTCAATCGGCTTGTCGGCGGCGAAAATGATGTTGACGGAGGCGGAATGTACCTTATCGCCGCAATCGCAAGCACAGATTCTGTAATTCCGAAAGGAATGAAAGTCGGCGAGCTTTACCCTGCGCTCGGAACCGAAGTCCTTGCAACTGGAGACAAGCTCACAAAACTCAACCTCACTCATGTGGCCGATGCAACAGGCTGGCAGTTCCAGATTACCCAGAGCGAGATAGATGTTACCCGCTTGAAGGATAACTTCAAGAAGTACCGCCTCGGAAAGAAAGAGGCCACGGGTACAGTCAACTCAATCATGACTCTTGGAGTCTCCGATGAATCGGCAGGCATAGTCGCCAAGACAATGAAGCTCTTCCGCCGTGATTCAGAGGGCAATGTTACCGTCAGCGAGCTGGAGAACACGCCTGTCTTCTTCCTCGGCTATGTCCGAAAAACATCCACGCCAGGAGAGACAGAGGCATTCGTTTTCGCCCAGGTATACCTCTACAACATGAACCTCGGCGGCAGCACAGGCAACGCACAGAGCTACGACAGCTCAATGCGCATGACCGGAATGGATCCGGTGTTCTACTCACTCGACATTCCGGCACTTTCAGGAGAATAAAAAATGCACTTCACCATCGTAAAAGAAAAAAAATTCATCCCTACATTTCAGGGAAACGACAAGCAGCCTGAGGATTCACAGATTACAGTGACATTCAAGGTGCCTACGGTTGCACTCAAGGCTAAACTCGCGGACAAAAGCGAGGCAAAGGCACGTGCAGACAACAAGGGCAACATTGACGGAATCGATATCGTGCTCAAGCGGGACGACATGGCAATTCTTGACTCAATGCTCGTTTACAT
The DNA here is from genome assembly GCA_947170195.1 of uncultured Treponema sp. GTDB lineage: Bacteria > Spirochaetota > Spirochaetia > Treponematales > Treponemataceae > Treponema_D. The sequence goes on from CAMVSS010000030.1 coordinate 4,074, forward strand.
TGACAAATGTGACTACGAGGAAGACGGTAAAACTGTCGTCATCAACAATGCCTCATCGCTCAAGGCAGCCCCGGCGTTCTTCGATCCGCTTTTTAAGGAAATCGTTGAGAGGCTTCGCGAGGAGCTTGAGAATTCGACGGCAAACGAAAAAAACTAGCCATAGCCTTCCGGGCATGGAAGGAAGGCATACACCGTCATGAGTACAGGGGCAGACGTGCGAAAGTTCTGTGGAATACAAAAGTCAGGGACGAAAACGACCATGACATCTTCATTCCACGTAGCGAAATCAAAAACTATGTCAACGAGAACTTCTACGAGGCACTTCACATCTGGATTATGACGGAGAACCTGAAATGCCTTCCTTTCGCGGGGGGCTGGGCCGAGCAGCCGGAATACATTTCCCGGATAATCAACCTGTTCCGGGTCGAAGAAGACCGCTGGGAACAGGAAGAGCGGGAAAAGGAACTGGCCAAAAGCAAAAAACAATAGAAAAAGGGCGTTTTAAAGGAGTTTTCGAGCTTCTTAGAACGCCTTTTTTCATGCCAGCATTACGGTAAAAAAGCTTCCGCCGTTGCAAAATAAAAGCATGGCGGATAAAAAAACACTCGAATACGAAATAAAACTCATCTCACAGCAGGCTATCGGACAGCTTCAGGGCATGAGTCTACAGTTCAAAGCACTTGCCGACGAAGCTCAGTCCGCATCTTCAGACCTCAAGAAAAACAGTACGACATTCACAAGCCTTGAGGCCGCCGCAAAACAGGCCGCCGCATCCGTCAAGCTGTTCGGGGCAAGCTCCTCAGAACTCCGCGCCATGCAGCAGAAAATCAAGGACGGAGCAATCGCCCTTGTCGCGCAGGGATTCGAACCTGAGCGTGAAGAAGTAAAAAAATTAGTCGAGCAGTACAAATCCCTCGGCAATCAGGCAGACAAGCTCGAACAGAAAAACGGCGACCTCTCAGACGTTTTCTCAAAGCTAAAATCCGAAATCGGAAATGTCGCCGCCGTCGCTGCCGCAGTCAAATTCGACAAATTCCTCGTCAAAGTAAGCGACTATGCACTCCAGAGCGCGGATGCAATCAACACAGTCCGCAACAATTTCGGAATCATGCTAAACGACATGGAAGCAGGTTCCGCGCTTGCAGACAGGTTCAATGTAAACACGCCGTTCAACCTCGAACAGCTTTCTACTGCTACACAGGTGTTGAAGACCGCCAAAGTCGGACTTAACGACATCGAAGAATACCTCACGCGATTCGGAGACCTTGCCCTCGGCGACGCTCAGAAATTTGCAAGCTTCACGAACGCATTCGCCAAAGCCAGCGCAAAAGGCAAAGCAGACATGGAAGTCCTCAACATCTACCTTGAGCGAGGAATTCCAATTCTCGACACCCTTGCCAAAAACATGGGCAAAACATCGGCAGAAATCACCGACATGGCAAGCAAGGGAAAAATCAGCTTCAACGACCTCAACGACGCAATAAAGACACTCACCGATGAAGGAGGCGGATATTTCGGCACGATGAACCTTGCCGCCGATTCCTGGGCAAGCACTCTCGCAGGAGCACGCGAGGCAACTAACAGTCTTGTCGCATCACTCGGCAACATGCTCATGCCAATCCTCAAGAGAATCGTCAACACCTACACCGACATCACGAACGCAATCAATTCAAGCCCGCTTCTCAAAGGTCTCCTTGTCGGAGCCATAACCGCGCTTGCCGTTGCAATAAATGTTAAGATGATTGTCGCACTCGTTGCACTCGTCACAAGAATCTGGACGACATACGCCGCACAGATGGCCCTCAACTCTGCGCTCTCCCTTACAAATCCTCTCATGCTTGCCGGAATCGCCGCAGTTACAGCCGCAACCGCAGGCTTTGTCGCATACGCCGCCGCACAGCAGAAAGCTACCGGAGAAAGCAATGAGGCAGCTCTTGCCGCTAAAAAACAGTCAGAGGAAATAAAAGGGCTCAAGGATGCGGCGGAGGATTACATGAGCTTCATGAACGGAAGTTCCCTCTCAGACGCACAGCAGACAGTCAGCCAGTATGCGCTCGCCGTTAAGAGGGCTTCCGCAGAAATTGCGGCAGAAAAGCAAAAACTCTCTGAACTGGAGGAAAAACTTTCCGCAACACCTAAGACAACTAATCTCCCGTATCCGGGGTATAAGGGATATGTTGACAAGAGCCGCGAATACGATAATCCCGAGTATAAGGAACTTGAGAAGCAGGTCGAAATGGCAAGACACAGCTATGAGACGGATAAACAGTTCTTAGACACACTTAATGCGCGCTTTAAAGTTGCACAGGAAAAGGCAGGGGAAATAAACCAGTCGATCCTTGATTTCACTACGGAATGGAGTCAGAAACTTGCGGACAGCTCAAATTCCTCTGAAATTGCAAAAATAAATGCGCTGGAACGAAAAGCTCGCACTGACCTTGAAAATAAGGCCATCGAAACTTTTGGAGACAATTACAAAACAAAAAACTCGAAAGAATATGAAGCATATCAGCGCGAACTTAACGCCTTAACAGAGTTCTACTCTTTGGAACGCCAAAAAATTTATGATAAAGAAGCTGATAAGGCAAAGAAAAAAGCTGAGGAAACACGGAAGAACATTGAGAATGCACAAAAAAATATAAACGCATGGATATCAAAAGGCGGAAACTCTGAGTATGAGAGAATCCAGAATCAGATCCGTAGCTTAAACGGAGAAATGCAGGTTGACATTAAAAGTCTCAGACATGATGCGCTCACCGCTTTTGGAACGGAATTTGAGAAACGTGTAGAATATGAGCAGGCTCTCAATGCCCTGCGCGAAAATTATCAGAACCGTGAGCATGATCTGCGTATGCAGCAAATCGAGGAATATAACTCACGTTTCAAAAAAATAATCGACGAACTCAACCTTGAAACTGTCGAAGCAATCAATGCCGGGAATACGAGGCGTGCGGCTGGCAGTTCAGCAAAATCGGCTGCCCTTTCCGCAGCTGCAAACACAGAGCTCGGGCAGATCGCGCAGGGCTTTGCCTCCGGTGGAATCGCAGGGGGAATTGTTTCGATTATCGGAACAGTCGTAAAGGCAATCGCTGATAATCTGTCAGAGTTGGAAAATGCAAAAGTCGTACTCAATGCCATTTCAACCATCATCGGCAGCATGTTCGAGGTACTCGGAGAATTGATAAACGATGCACTCGGTCCTACGTCAGAATTTCTCAAGGCGTTTGGCAAGGCTTTAGGCCGCTGGCTTCGTCCGCTGATTGTAATCGGAACTCTTATCGGACAGACAGAGCCGTTAATCAGAATCCTTACATTTGCTCTTGAAAAATATACTGCATTTATGGATTGGCTTTATAATAAATTCATTGTTCCCCTGTACAACAGAATTGCTCAATTTATGGGATTTTTCGGGGTGCAGGTCAATCAGTTGAAAAAAATAACATCCAGTACAGATGAAGCAGCCGCTGCCGCTGAAAAACATGCAGCTTTGCTCAAAAAGCAATATGAACGGCAGATGTCTTCCGTCAATGACCTGCTTAATGCTCAGATTGAGTCAATACGATCTCAGTACGAGCTGGGACTTATTAATCGCGAGGAATACAATAAGCGTGCGGAAGAATACGCCGCCGTTGCGGATGATAAACTGTATGAAATCGAAAAGGAAATGAATGAAAAACTTGGTGCTATTTCTGATAACACCAGCGAAAACGGAACTATGGGTATTGGCTTTAAAAGTGTTGGAGAATACCTGACCGATTTCGTACGATGGCTTGGTGGCCCGTTGGCATCTCTTGGAGCAACCGTAAGCAATTTTGTCACCTCTGCATGGGGCAAAGCTGTTGATTTCGGTTCAACGGTTGCCGGACTTCCTGGTGCAATTATATCTGGAGCATCAGATCTTGGAAGCTGGATTTCCGGACACGTTACAGATTTCGGCGCATGGCTCTCTGGTGGTGCTTCAAGCATATTCAAAAAATTAAAATTTTGGGACGTTGGATCGTATGAACTTCCAGAAGACTCTCTCGGTGTCGTTCATAAAGGTGAGACTATTGTTCCAAGGACCTTCGCAGAAGGAATCCGTAGCGGCAAATTGGCTCTCGTCGGAGGAAACAGTAAAAACATTCAGGGTGGGGTCGTTTACAATTTGCAGCTCACAGTTGAAGGCTCTGTCGTTACGGAACGTGAAATCACGGATGTCGTATACAACGGTATTGCTCGGGCAATTCAGTCAGGAAGCAAAGCACCGCTTCCTATGGCGGGGTAGAACATGAGCGAACATCAGAACTGTTACCTTGTCATAGAAAATGGTACGGAATCCATGACGATTTATCCGAAGACATGCTCTATAAAGACTTCATTTTGTAACGAAGATTTGCAACATGAAGAGTCTCAGGCAAATCTTACCCTCAACTATGAGGAGGATGTTTTCCGTATACTTGCACTTAGCGACAAACTAGATGCTGCCATTTACGCTGAAAATGGATCTTTGCTCTTTACAGGTATCATCAATGACACAATAAACTGGGAAGACCTCGGTGATCCATATCCGATAGAATCTCTGTCAGTAACCGTACATGATTATACCAGCCTGTTATCTAAAAAAACGGCAGGCGAATTCGGATACATTGATACTGAACTGTCGGCAATCGTCAATGCGATATGTCTTGCCTGCGGAATCATTCCGAAACTTTCTTACACGGATATCTTTGTACCTGCGTTCGTACTCGATGCAGAAACAGAGTTTAAGTCAAATTTAGAGAACCTTTTGTTTCAGTATGGGTTTACTTACTATTTCAACGCTGACGGAAGCCTGTCCCTGTTTGATTTTAAGAAAGTTCCGGAAGAAGTCTCTGTTTTGGGAGACGGACAAATATTTCTCAGACCAAAATTTAATCGCCAGAACAAAAAATATGAAAAAATTACCGTAAAATTTAACACGCTCACCGCAAAAACAAATGAACTTGTATATTTCTCAGGTTCTGGTTACAACTCGGATAACACAGTTGCTCCTGCAATTGTTCAGCAGAATGTTTTTTTCCCGTTCGAGTCCTCTCCTGTTGTTGAGGCAGATTCTGGTCAGGTATTCCAAAGTTTTGAGTCCGGTTATGCCGAATCCTACAAAAAATATAACGGCGAAATCGCATACCGAAGAAGTTCAAAAGCACAACTTGTCTACTCACTTAATCATCATGTTGTTAATGACTGGGAGGGCGGAGCTGTAGAGGTTGACAGGACGGATTTTCACTATAGGCAGTCTTCTGTAAGGCTTATTAATCGCGGTGTGTCAGATGCAAAAGTCTACAGTATTTCAATCCGCGCCGACGCCTGGTATCGTGACTCCGAACAAACAGTCAGCATCGGTTCAGGCTCAAACGAATACAAGTGTGATGCAGAATTTATTTTTGAATCAGATGCCGCAGAGACGCTTGCCAGAACATTACAGAAGTATTTCATTGGCGGAAAATTTAAGATTGAGATTAAAAGTGACCTCGAACTGCCTTTAGGTTCCTATTACACACTCAGCTCCGGACGCTCAGGATTTACTTCCCTTGCTCTTATCATATCCCGCTCCCGTGAACTTGAAACCGATATATATACATACACACTCATTACCCTTGAAAATGCAGCTGTCACGACCGTTGAACATCGGCGCAGCAATTTCTCGACACCTTCCGATGAGACGAAAAACAAAATCGTTGAACTTATTACTGGAAATGTAAAGGACGTTGCTTCTCCAAGTATTCCTGTAATCCGCTCTGTAATTGCCACAAAAGACGGTATTTCGATAGAGTGCACACGTTTTGGAGCAGGCCTGGCAAACACAATCAAGGCAATTGATTTCTACATTCGTAAGAAAGAAGATGCAGTCTGGACTTTTCTTGTTGAATCATCGTCTCTGGCCGCAATGTACACATTTAATCGCCATACAGACGGTTATCCTGAACAGATGGATATGTCCGGATGGATGATCAAAGCAAAGGCCTATAACATATACAACAAGGAAAGCGAATGGAGCACACCTGTCGCCGTCAATACTGACGCGTATGGTACATGGAAATTGCAGACTCCTGTTATTTACCCGCGTATAAATGACCGTACAATTACACTGAAACTGTCGCAGCCACCGCGTTCCGACAATCGCGATGTTTATGGCACTCTACGCTATCGTGTACAGGTTCGCCGGCCGGATCTTGATGGAGAGAGCGTATGGTACAAACCATCTACATCGCTCAATCCATATCCAGTTAAAGACGCAAACGGAAGAATAACGGCAGGAAATGAAGAAAATTACAAGGATGGAGACGGAACCGTACTCTCCGATGGAACATATATTCAGACAATGCCTCTTAATGGTCAGGGAGCGAACGACATCAGGGACACCGTCTATCAGTTTCGTGTCATTGCCGAAAATGAGGCTGGCACCTCTACGGAAAACGTAATCAACGCGACCGCACTCTGCACAAATATCAAGGATATTGTTGCCGCAAATGAAGACTTTAAGGAATTGTATATCACCGATCTTTCCGCTCTTAGCGCAAATATCGGTGCAATTCTCGAAGGTGCGTTCGGTGATGGTGCGAACCTGTGGGACTTGTCAACTTTTATTGACAAATATGGACTTCAGCACTACAAGGGTCGGATGCATGTCGGTGGTACCGAGCAATATCTGCACGTTGATCCTGTGGTTAAAAACGGCATCCCGACTGGTGATTACGCAATCTCTTTCAAAGTTGGTGCGTTTGAGATTACTTCTTCCGCATCAAAAGTCAACGGTGAATTCATCATCCAGATCGATGAAAATTCACTTGACCGCACCCGCATTACTCCGACCGGAACATTTTATGAGCACCGCGGATCAATAGAATCACATTGGGAATCCATTGCCAAACAGGAGACAAGAGGCCTGCTTTCTCAAATCCTCTACAGCGACAAAAATCTTGTTATTTCCAACATGTCCACAGCTCAAAGGCGGGCAATCGGACATGATATCGGAAAACCGTACCTTTCCACAGCCGGGCTTGTCTATCACTTTGATACGGATAAACTGAATCAGAAAGGAACAGCCCCGTATGTGATTGATTCCTATGAAGACCCTGACGGTGTTATTCATGAACCTGTCCTGGTTGATGCCAGTGACAATGGAAGTGCGCCTGAGGGAATAAATGACTTCACCCCGGCAATACTTTCTCTCGCACCTTATTCAGAAATCGGGAAATCCCTGTATGGACGCTATTCACTTACTCATCCACTGAACGGGAACGAGTGGACATGCGACTTCTGGATTCAATACATTTGGGCAGAAAATCAAACTCTTTTCGATATTGGCAACGATACTGACAGAATCTCCATAATCATATCGTCTGGTGAACCTAACTATAACGAGCCTTTGGAAGGAGAGCCACCTTATAATTATGAGACCGTTGCCTCCGATTCCCTTGTCTACAACGTAACTTTAGGAGCAGATAACTACATTTTTCATTCAGGACTTGGTCGCAGCGAAAACATCAAACTGTCTGATCTGGGCGTAAAATTTGATCCTAATTCATGGATTCATTTTGCCGTTGTGATGAGCACAACGAAAATAAAGCTTTACATTGGAACTTTAGGTAACGCCGTTGAGTTTGAACGCTATTCCGCGACAAACTCCAGTTCAACGGCAGTTTTCAATTACGAGAAAAATTCTTTCTGTCTTGATGAACTGTACATAGACAGTGTTATGGAATCTTTCGACTCATTTCACCAAAGCTCATTGGATAAAATCCCCTGGGGATCCCTGGCACACACAGAACGACATTTCATTCTTGATGCAGCAGACCTGCAACACGTACACACAAATCTTTTTGATACAGAACTTTTCCGACAAAAAGTTATAGGAATCATAAATAAATACCAAGGAGAAAATACATGATCGATTTGACTCTTAATAGTATTTTAATCCCGGACATTACCGGCTACACCCAGCCGTTCGGAACCAAGGTAACGAGAACCGCCATAAACCGCGGCGGCCTTTCCACCCTTGAAGTCAACAACAATATCCTTGCGTCTTTCCTCAGGATGCGCCCGGTCGTTGTTGACGGTTCAGCATTTACGACAAGTGCAATTGAATACGATGCCAAACTCAGCATTGAGGCTGAGCAGACCGTAACGCTTGTACTCGGAACTCCGACCTATAAGGGATGCCGTGTTACAGTTCTTAACTCTTCTCAGTTTCCGCAGAACGTCAGCGCAGGAAGTTCAACCTATGCAATTGAGAATGAGGGCGGACGGCTTGAGCTTACCTGGAACGGTTCCGAATGGCTTGTTTTGGGTGATTCAATCGCAGTGTGTAAATCTGCTGCAAATGACAGCTGCATCGTGCACACGACACAGAGCGTTCAGAATGGAAAGAGCATCAGGGTGATGTTTGAGAACGGACATTACGACAACAACGGAACGGAAATGACTCTGAACGTGAACGCACTCGGAGCAAAGAAAGTGTATGTCAATGACAAGGGAACGCCCGTTCTTTTTACGGGACACGTTGAGAACACGACAGAATACTGGTACATACAGGCACTGACGACGCTTGAGCTTATATACATGGATTCTCTTGACGCAGGAAATGGCGGTTATATGATACTTGGACACCCGGTTGTATACACGAAGGATGCCGGAAGCGGCTATGACACGATTTATTTGGCTTAGGAGATGATATGGCGGTCATAGATTCAGGACAAAGAACTTCTAAAACAATGTTCCGCATGAACGGGAGGAAGATTTACAAGCTCATTAAGGGCGGACGTGTTGTGTATGAGGATAAGCACACTCCAGTTTACAGCTTTTCTTGTTGGGATAATGGGGGAGGTGCAGTTTTTCGCATTATTCAAAGCGAGGCCGTGTCTTATTCCGTGACATACAAATGCTACTGTCAGCACGGTTACAACTGGTGGGCGTTAGAAAAATTACAGACAGATTGCCGTGTGGCAATAACTTTTGCGCCCGGTGAGACAGGAACCAAGGAACAGTTCTTTTCTGCCCCTTCTGACGGATTGACGACTTCTAGTTGGGTTCGAGGAGAACGTGTTGAATCCATTGTTTTAGGAAACGAGGTGTAAAAAAAAGAACTGTATTTTTTTTTATTTTCTAAAGATTAAAATGCACAAAAAGACATGAAAAAACACAAAAAAACATGATTTTTTTCAAATTAAATCAGATATTTTCCCAACTTTTCGAACGCGTTACATCCGTGCATCGAAGTATGGTTTCTTGCACATGAAGAAAAAATTTCTGATACCGATTTTTCCGGGGAAGAATGTATTTCTAAATTGAAGCGACATAATTCATGGAGAGAATATAAGAAAGCAAGTCTGTCTGAATCGCAGAAAAACATTCTGTGGGAAAATCGGCTTATGGCAGGTCAAAATATCTCGCATGTTGTATCAGATGAAAAAGCATTTTCCACTGTGAACGAGTTCATTGAAGTCCTGGAGAAAAATAGATAGGTATCATAATGTGCTTCATCATGGCGGTTTCGATTCTTTTTCCCAGTTTTTCTTTATTTACGCTGAACCTTCCGATGTAATTTTCCCCCCGCGTTAGGGATTGTAGCCCCGAAGTTGCCGGCTTGCCGGCAATGGAGTGACGAAAAATCGTCATTGATGAAAGCGACGACCATGATGTAAAGATTATCCGCGGATACGGCAAGCACAATCTTGAACGGCCGGAAGATTATCTTGAAGAGTTCAGCGCATTCTTCAAGGCAAACCGTGATTTCAACTACAAGCTAAAAGATTTGATTGCCGAACTCAATGTATATTTGTATGAAGATGCAGCATAGAAGAAATGTGAAAAAATAGCATGCAATAGCTGGAAAAATGTGATAAAATAGATAAAAAATACATGGAAAAATGTGATTTCTTGTGATACAGTATGTCTATGGAAAATCGATTGCGCCGAAAAATAGATGACTATCTCTTGAAATGGAAAAAAAATCCTGACAAAATGCCGCTCATTATAAAAGGCGCACGGCAGATTGGCAAGACGAACGCGATAGAACATTTTTCGAAAAACTATGCACATTTTGTTGAAATCAATTTTATAACCGAGCCGCAGTATAAAAAAATCTTTGCGTCAGGTTTTTCGCCGGAAGCGGTAATTAGGGAAATCTCTCTCATAAATCCATCTCATGTTTTTGTTCCCAACGAAACGCTCATCTTGTTTGACGAAATGCAGGCTTGCCCGGATTGTGCCACATGTCTGAAGTTTTTTAAAATTGACGGTCAGTATGATGTAATCTGCTCAGGCTCTCTTCTTGGAATCAATTATGAAGAAGTGACATCTGTGAGCGTGGGATATAAAACAGATTATGAAATGCATTCGCTCGACTTTGAAGAATTCCTGTGGGCAAAAGGATATTCTCAGAATCAGATTGAAGAAATCTATTCCCACATGACAAACCTGGAGCCTTTCAGTGAAAATGAATACGACGTCTGGATGAACAATTTCAGGGAATACATGATTCTTGGCGGAATGCCAAAGGTCGTGAGCCTGTTCATCAATCAAAAAAATTATTCAGGGACATTGCAGGAGCAGAAACAGATTCTTCTTGCATACGAAGAAGACATCACAAAATACGCCGTGGGATTGGACAAGGCAAAAATAAAAAACATATACAATCACATTCCCGTTTTTCTGGCAAAAGAAAACAAACGCTATCAGATTACAAAAGTCGCTCCCGGTGCGCGTAACCGTGAATATGTCGGCACGGTGGACTGGCTCAAAGACGCCGGAATAATCAATGTCTGCTATTGCCTTGAACAACCTGAACTTCCGCTTAAAGGAAACTATAAGCCCACTGAGTATAAGGTCTACTACCGCGATACAGGACTTCTTGTTGCATCGCTCGACGAAGAGGCCCAGGCAGACTTGCGGCAGAATAAGAATTTCAATACATACAAGGGCGCTCTTTATGAAAATATCATTGCTGACATATTTGTAAAGCAAGGATATGAGCTGTTCTATTATAAAAACGAAAAGTCAACACTTGAAATGGATTTCTTCATCCGTGATGCCCGAAGCCTTGTCCCTGTGGAAGTAAAGGCGAACGACAGCGCGACAATTTCGCTTAGAAATCTTATTGAAAAAGAAAAATATGCAGACATTCAGTATGGAATAAAACTCTGCAGCAAAAATGTAGGCTTCAACGGAAAGTTTTACACATTCCCGTATTTCTGCAGTTTTTGGCTTAAACGATATATGCTCGAAAAAATTTCTTCCCAAGGTAAAAATAAATGACAACACAAGAAAATCGTAAGCCAAACTCTGGAATTTGTGCATGAAAACACTATTTTTTAGCTACCATAACCTCTAAAAGCAACATTTTTCTTGATTTTGGCGACTATAACTGATAAAATGTGATCGTGATTAAGCGCGAAACATACATGCAGAGAATCAGGCCGTTTATGAACACGGAATTGATTAAGGTTTTTACGGGAATCAGGCGTTCAGGTAAATCCGTTATGCTTGAACTTGTAAAAGATGAGCTTAAAAATTCCGGTGTAAGCGAAAAGAACTTTCTCTGCATAAATTTTGAACAGTTTTCTCAGGCCGATTTGCTGGATGCAAAAAGCCTCTATGCAAGAATCGTTGAATTCCACAAAAACACAGAAGGCAGAATGTATCTGTTTTTTGATGAAATTCAGGAAGTTGAAGGCTGGGAAAAATGCATCAATTCGTGCAGGGTAGATTTTGACTGTGATATTTACATAACCGGCTCCAATGCAAGGCTTTTGTCCGGAGAGCTGACAACCTATCTTGCAGGTCGCTATGTGGAGTTCGTCATCTATCCGTTTTCTTTTGCAGAATTCCTTGAAATGAGCATGCAAAAAAATCCTGAAACTGATAAATCTTCATGCTTCATGCAGTTTTTAAAGACAGGAGGAATGCCTTTCCTTTCAAATTTCGGCGGTGATGATTCGGCAAAAAATCAGTATCTGATGGATATTTACAATTCCTTGGTCTTAAAAGATGTCGTAAAACGAAACAATATCCGCGATGTTGATACTCTGGAACGGATTGTATCTTACGCTTTTTCAAACATCGGGCATATTTTCAGCGCAACTTCACTTTCAAAATATTTCAAAAGCGAAAACCGCAAAATCTCCCACGATACGATTCTGAATTATCTGAAGTTTTGCGCGGATGCTTTCCTCATTTACAAAATAAACCGCTACGATATGGAAGGCAAAAAAATTGTCACTGTAAATGAAAAATATTATTGCGCTGACCACGGTTTGCGCGAAGCAGTATTCGGACGAAACATTCAGAACATAGATCAGATTCTTGAAAACATTGTCTGCCTTGAACTCCTTCGAAGAAACTATAAAGTCTATGTCGGGAAAAAAGGCGATTTAGAAATAGATTTCATCGCAGAAAAGCAGAATAAAAAAATCTATGTACAGGTTGCATATCTTCTTGCCACGGAAGAAACCGTCAAGCGTGAATTTTCAGTCTACAATTCCGTAAAAGACAGCTACCCAAAATATGTCGTTTCCATGGACGATTTTGATTTTTCCCAGAACGGCATCATCCACAAAAACATAAAGGATTTTTTGCTGAGTGATTTTTGATATAATGCACTCAATTTATCGCCATGTTTTCTTCTGCAATTCCAGCTATAACTTCGTCCTTTTTTTAATCTCTACCGTCATTTGATAGACCTGCTGATTTATACTTGAAACAGAGGTTTATATGAAAGACTCAAGGAATGAAGAAAGAACAGAGCTGTATTCATCTATAAAAGATGTTATCAAAAAGACTGTTAATAATTTTGACGAATATTATTCGAAAGATTATGGCAACAGTGAACAATATCTGGATACGGGTTTTAAAAACTTTTATTTACGTAAAGGTGACCTTATTGTTCTTGCTTCGAAAAACTATATGTTTTCCTTTGTCACAAGCCTGATTGAAAATATCGCAGTAAAAGCAAAGAAGCCGCTTGGATATATTTCTTGCGGAGAAAAAGATGAAGTGGCTGTTTGCAGCGAGCTGCTTTCACACATCACAAGAGTACCATTACATAAGATTCTTGAGGGGAGCTTAAGAAAACCTGATTTTCAGGATCTCATTGATAAAACTGGAAGTTTATATGAAGCTCCTGTTTTTATAGATGACACATCGAACTGTATTTTTGATCAAATTGAATTTACCGCTAGAATACTGCTTGAAGAACAAAACGTAGAACTGATTATTATAGATGGCTTTGAATATATTAAAGAAATTGTAGATGCAGAAAAAATCGAATTGGCTTATATTCAAGCTGACTTATTAAAACAGTTCAAAGAAGTTTCTGAACGATTAAATATACCTATTATT
>CAMVSS010000031.1 GCA_947170195.1 uncultured Treponema sp.
CTTGCAGGACGTTTTAAAAACACACGTCTTGCAGGAAAATTCTCGAAGAGTCCCTCTGATTGTACGATCGTCCCCCTTCCGTTCTGAACAAGCGGCACGGTCTCGATTTTGTGGTTCTGGCTGATTGAGGCCGTCATTTTGTTCGTGCCGCTCGCTATCGAAAGACGTGATACTGCCGCGATGGAAGCGAGCGCTTCGCCCCTGAAACCGAGCGTTGATAGGTTCATCAGGTCGGATGCGTCCACGATTTTGCTCGTGCAGTGAGGGCGCGCGCAGTTCTCGAGATCTTCCCTTGTCATTCCCGAGCCGTTGTCCTGAATGCGAATCCTGTCGATTCCTCCGCTTGAGATTTCCACGGTGATCGAATCTGCGCCTGAGTCCACCGCGTTGTCCATCAGCTCCCGGACGATTGCGGCTGGCCTGTCTATGACTTCGCCCGCTGCGATTTTTCTCGCTACGTCAACGCTCAGCTGCCTGACTGGTCTGTGCTTTTCCATACGGCTACTGCCTCAAGCCCTCTTGCGGTGCGCCCGAGCTTCCTGTCATTGCGTCCGCACCTGCGAACAAGTCAAGCTGAGGATCGATCTTAAACTGCGGTGCGCCATTCGTGCTTTCTGTTGCAACCGGCTGGTTCATAAGAATCTGAATTTTGCCCTCGATTTTGTCTATATCTTTTTCAAGTGTCTTCGCGAGTTTTATTCCTTCCTCAAAGTTTGCCAGCGCATCTTCAAGTGAAATGTCTGTTCGCCTGATGTTGTTTGTGAGTTCTTCCAGCCTTGATAAATTTTCTTCAAAAGTTTTCATTGCTATTCTCCCATGTTTTATTGAACTATTGCTGAAATTTTTCCTTCAGCCGGAATGATTTCTATTTTGTCGCCGGAAGAAACGTCCTTCTGGCTGCGGATCACTTTTCCTCCGGACGTTTTTACCATAGCGTAACCGCGGTTCAGGATTGTTTGCGGACTTGCTTCCTCAAGGATGCTCAGGCATTGCCTTATTGCGGTCCTCGTGTCTTTGATCCTGTCCTCCATGCCCTTGGAAAGCTGCTCTTTTGCGTTTTCGAGCCGGTTCAAAAGCGGCTGCTCGATTGTCCTGAACCTGATTTCCATATTGCTGACATCGAATGATTTTATCATCAGCTTCAGCTTCTCGACTTTTTGCTTTATCTGGGTGTAAAGCTCCTGCTGCGCGCTCATCAAATCCTGCTTGATGAGGCTCAGCTCGGGAACCACAAGCTCGGCAGCTGCGGACGGGGTAGGTGCGCGCACGTCGGCCGCATAGTCGCACAAGCTCCAGTCTATTTCATGCCCCACCGCGCTCACCGTCGGAATTCGGGAATTCGCCAGCGCGCGCACGGCTATCTCCTCGCTGAACGGGAGCAGGTCTTCCAGGGAGCCTCCTCCGCGTCCCACGATCAGCACGTCGCACATGTTGAAGTCGTTAGCCGCTTTTATCATGGCTGCGATGGTTGCCGCAGCTCCCTCTCCCTGCACCAGGGCCGGGAAAATGATCACATTTATGCTTTTGTTCCGCCGCTTCGTGATTTGAAGGATGTCCCGCAATGCGGCTCCTGTCGGACTGGTCACGATGCCTATCGTTTTCGGGAACATCGGCAGCTTCTTTTTTCGGGACTGGTCGAAAAGGCCTTCCTCAAAGAGCTTTTTTTTGCGCTCCTCGATGATCTGCAGGATGTTTCCCTGGCCGGAAATCTCCATCTTCGTGATTATGATCTGATAATTTCCGCGCGGGGCATAGACTGAGACGGAGCCGGTGCATCTGACTTTCATTCCGTCCTTCGGTGCAAAATTAAGTGACGATGCTTTCCCGCGGAACATCACCGCGCTGATTTGGGCTGTTTCGTCCTTCAGCGTGAAGTACAGGTGACCCGTCGAATTCGGCCTGAAATTTGAGATTTCTGCTTCCAGAGTTATGTTTTGAAAAGTTCCCTCAAGAATTTCGCGAATCTGGGATGTCAGAATGGAGACTGTGTAAACCGTGTCCTGTTGAAAAAACTGCGCCATAAAGAAAAGTATAAATTAAAATCAAAAAATGAAGAATAGAAAGCGAAAAAAAACCGATAATAAAATACCATGAAAAATATTGTTGTTCTTTATTGTTGCTGTTGTGACGAAAGTGAGAGTTCCAGAATCTTTGACAAAAACTTCGGTGAGAAATCTGCGTTTGACTTGGTCCTTGATTGGGCTGGCAAAAACGGAGAAAAAATCGTTTTGCTTTCGGATTCCTTGTCCGCGAAGAAAATAAGCGATGAAGCCTCGTTCAAAGAAAAAAAATGCGAGCTTGTCCAGAAAGATTCCTGGTCGAATTCCGATGTGGCGCACGCCGTCAGCGAAAGTTGCTCAAAAAACAGCGCGGATTTTGCTCTCCTTTCTTTCGCCGATATGCCTTTCCTCAACGACTATCTGACTAAAGAACTTATAAATATTCATACAAAATATTCAGCCGAGTATTCCTTTGCGGACGGATATCCTCTCGGGCTCACTCCTGAAGTCATAGACAAGGGCTGCGCGTCGATAATTGCGGCGCTTTGTGATGACGTTCAAAAAGAGATCGGAAGCCTTCCTTTCTCCAGGGACGGAATATTCTCAATAATGAAAACCGACATAAATTCCTTTGAGATTGAGACAATGCTTTCTGATGAGGATTACAGAATGCTCCGCCTGGAATTTTCATGCGCTGACAAAATCAATTTTGAGGCCTGCAAGAACGCGTTCAGGATAAAAAAAGACGGTGAGAAAATCGGCCTCGCGTTCGCAAAAAGTGATACGGACGATTTGTTCGCAGATTCTTCACTGATAAAAACCGTTCCTTCGTTCTATAATGTGCAGATTTCGGGAAAATCTTCCCATGCCTCAGTTTATAATCCTAGGATTCCAGTTGCGCCTGACATGAAGCTCGAAGATTTCAGAAGCCTTGTCGAGAAAATCTCCGCTTTTTCTGAGAAAGCCGTCGTGTCGCTCTCGTGCTTCGGGGAGCCTCTTTTGCATCCTGATTTCGCAGCTTTCGTCGATGCGGTCGTCAGCCATAAAAAACTTTCCTTGCTGATCGAAACCGACGGAACTTTGGTGACTCAAGGTCTTGCAGACTCAATCTCGGAAATCCTTGCAAAGAACGGTCGCGGAACTGACTGCATAAACTGGATAATCTGCCTTGACGCAATGGAAAAATCTCTCTACGCGAAGCTGCATTCCTGCCCGGAAACTGATTTCGAGAAAGCAGTCGCCTCAGTCGGAATCCTGAACCAGAAATTCTCCGGTCATGTTTATCCGCAGATGATAAGAATGAAGGCAAATGAATGCGAGCTTGAGGCTTTTTACAGATTCTGGAAGGAAAAGACATCTCCGTCGGGCGGACAGCTTATAATTCAGAAATACAATAATTTCTGCGGAAAACTTTCTGATGAGAAATCTGCCGATCTTTCGCCGCTCGAGAGAAATCCGTGCTGGCATATCCGGCGCGACATGGTTGTCCTGAGCGACGGAAGCGTTCCTCTCTGCCGCCAGTGCTACGACGCGCCATTGGGAAATTGCATGGAAGAGGGGCTGGATGCAATCTGGAAAAAGTTCGATGAAGTGCTTGAAAATCACATGAATAAAATTTACTCTGACACTTGCAGGACTTGCGATGAATTCTATACCTTTAATTTTTAATCAGCACAGGATAGACATGGCCATTTTTGGCGGAAAGGAATTTATGCCGGACGTCAAAATGGGAATTTCAGTCATCATACTGAATAAATCTTGGAGCAACTATAGAGTCAAAATGATCGAGAACCTCATGCGCTGTGGTTTTTCGGAGATTGTTTCGATAGAGAACGATCCCGACAACTACAATATCGAGGATTTCTCGCATCGATTTCCCTTCGTAAAATTCATTTTCCCGCTCGAAAAATCTTCCGACGGAGAGCTTATAAACATTGGAATGGGGGAGGTGTCTTCGGATTACGTCCTCGTCCTCCGCGACTCAATTGATTTCTCCGCGGACATAATTTCGCCTACGCTCGCCGCAAGACTTACGGAATCAGACCTTTATTGCATTTCTCCTCGGCTCGTTTCCGGTGACGGATCTTCTTTTCCGGTGATTTTTTCGCCGTCCGTGCACAAGGGAAGACTTGAGATTGAATCCTCTTCGATAATGAGTGACGGCGTTCACAACCTTTTCCCGCTTGATTACATAGCTCTTTACAACCGCAAAAAATTCATTGAGTTGGGCGGTTTTGATTATACTCTGAAGGAACCTTATTGGCAGAATCTCGACATGGCTTTCCGTTCGTGGCTCTGGGGTGAAAAAACTGTTTTTTCGACCTCGTTCAGCCTTTCATACACGGACTCTTGTCCTTCCATAGATTCCACTCCGAGCCAATATTCCAACAGATTCTATTTAAAAAATCTTGTTCCGCGGTATAATGTTGACCACGGCGCTATCTCACCTGCATCTTTTTTCGTATTCTTCCGGCATTCGTCATGCGGACTGTTCGAGGCTTTCTATCAGTTCAAGGAAGCGGGAAACTGGGTCAGTGAGAATAAATACCGCTACAAGCGTGATGTGGTGGATCTCGTGGAAAATTGGGGAAAATAAATGAAAACTATAATAGCTGTTCAGTGCAGACTCTCGTCTACAAGGCTTCCTGGAAAAGCTCTTCTGGAGCTGGGAGGCAAAACCGTCCTTGACTGGAATCTCCAGACTATGAAAAAGGTTCCTGCCGATGATTACTATCTTGCGACGGACGAAGCTTCATACGATTCTCTTAAGCCTGTCGCGGACAGAAACGGATACAAGACTTTTAAAGGACCTCTCGAAGATGTCCTGGAGAGATACTGCCTCCTCATAAAAGAAAGCAATGCTGATGTCGTCGTGCGTGCTACGGCTGACAATCCGTTCCTCTTTTACGAAGCCGCATCCTCTCTGCTTGAGGAATACAAGAACCTTTCGAAAAAGCAGAAGGTTGATTACATAACATACAAGAATCTTCCGCACGGAAGCGGAGTCGAGATTTTTTCAGCCGCGTCACTCCTTTCTGCTGCCGAAAAAACTTCTGATCCGTATGATCACGAGCACGTAGGTCCTGCTCTCTACAATCACCAGGATTCTTTCACGGCTTTCATGATTCCGGCTCCGAAACAGTGGAGCCATCCTGATCTAAGAACTACGATAGATACTCCTTTCGACTACCGCCGCGCCCAGGCTATCGTTGACAGGATTTCGCAATCATCATTCTCTTCTGAAAATCCGGTTTCCGAGCCATATACGTCGGAGATGATCGTCTCCGCATTCTCTTATCCGGGGGTTTCTTCTCCTGTGCTTTGCGTTCCTTGTGTCAAAAAGGGCAAGGGAACAGGACACCTTCGCCGATGTCTTTCCGTAGCCCTTTCAACAGGTGGAGACGTATATATTCCTGATGATGCCGGGCTTGAGGAGAGGGAAGAGCTTCTCTCCGAGGCAAGGGAGCACGGCTTGAAAGAGTGGCAGATCGTTCGGAAGCTCCCGGACAGCGGAACGTATTCGATGATTCTGACCGACGCTTTTACGCTTGAGCGCGATTTTGCCCTGAAACTTGCAAAAATTGCTCCGATTGCGGCGATCGACGAAGGTTCCCTCAATGCTGATATCTGCGACTGCCTTGTCGACATAATTCCGTCCTATGGACTCGCAAGACCCGCAAACATCTCCGATCCGTCTTTCGTCACGCTTCCTAAAAACAAGCGCAGCGGAAAGCCGATCGAATCCGCCGAGGAAATCAAGAAGATTCTCGTTACCGCAGGCGGTGAAGATCCTGCCGACCTCGTAGTGCCGACTTCAATCGCTTTCGCAACACTCGGAAAAGATATAACCGCAATCGTTCAGAATCCTGATGAGGCGCGCGCCCGTGTAGACGAGAAACTTGCCTCCAGAATCACTTTCATAAGGCCTGTACACAATCTTCGGGAGCAGCTCGCTGATTATGACGTCGTCGTGACACACTACGGATTCACTGCGTTCGAAGCCGTCGCCGCCGGATGCGGAGTTGTCCTTCTCGGAACTACGCCGCTTCACGTGCAGCTCGCAGAAAAATATGGTTTCATTTTTATTACGACGGGAGAACTGACTGCAGAAAAAGCCGCCTCGGTTTTGAAAGATACGTCCCTTCTGTATCCTGACTCGCCGTTCTCACGCGAAGGAGCCGGAAGAAAGAATCTCGGTGACTTTGTAGGCGTCCTTTCCCGCGGCCGCAGATTCAACTGTCCTGTCTGCCGAAATGATCACGAGTCTTTCCTGGATCCTATTGTCGCAAGAACTACATTGCATACTTTCAGGCGCTGCCGAAGCTGCGGGATGCTGTACATGGCATGGACAATTGACAGCGAGGACACTTCTTACAATGAGTCATACTTCTTTGAGGATTACAAAAAACAGTACGGAAAGACATATCTCGATGATTTCAAGCACATCAAATCTCAGTGCGTAAGGCGTACTTCCATAATCGATTATCTTTACCGGGGTGCGCATAAGACCGTGACTCCTGCCGTCCTCGATATCGGCTGCGCTTTTGGCCCTTATCTTGACGCTGCGAACGACGCCGGATGGCAGGTTTACGGAACTGACGCGTCCAAAGAGGCCGTAACCTACGTTCAGAATGTTTTGCATTATCCTGCGACCTGCTCAAAATTCCCGGATTTCAATCCTAATGAAGAATTCGGCGTAAAAAAATTCGATGCCGTCACGATGTGGTATGTGATCGAGCATTTTCAGGATCTGGACTCGGTTCTTCAGACAGTTTCAAAAATAGTAAAATCAGGCGGAATCTTTGCATTCTCAACGCCTTCAGCTTCCGGAGTGTCCGGAAGATTCAATACACAAAGCTTCTTCCAGAATTCGCCTAGCGACCACTACACGCTCTGGGAGCCGGGAAGGGCTGCGTCAATATTAAAGAAATACGGATTCCGCGTTCTGAAAATCGTCTCGACCGGACATCATCCTGAGCGATTCCCTAATATCGGGAAGAACGTCAAGCCGACGAGCCTCAAGTTTGCCCTTTATTCGGGTGCAAGCCGCTTCTTCGGACTTGGAGATACGTTCGAAGTATACTGCAGAAAGGAAAGGGACTAAAAATGAAAAAAATAATGATACTTGGAGCCGGACTTATGCAAAAGCCGGCGATTCTTGCCGCAAAAAAACTCGGCTATGAATCCATCGTCGTCGATGCCAATTCAAATGCTGTGAGCGTTCCACTCGCGGACAAATTTTATCCTGTTGATTTAAAAGACCGCGAGGCACTCGCAAAACTCGCGCTTGAGATAAATGCCGGATCGGAAAGCGGAATAGAGGGCGTCTTTACCGCCGGAACAGATTTCTCCGCTTCCGTTGCCTATGTCGCGGAAAAACTCGGATATTCAGACAGGTGCCACGCTTTTGAGGCCTGCCTGAATGCGAGCGACAAGGTGCGCATGAGAGGTTGCTTCAAAAAAGGCAATGTCCCTAGTCCTGATTTTATTCAGATAGACAACGAGAACCTTTGCGAAATCGAAAAGAAAATTGCGGGCGGGGAGATTTCGTTTCCTAAAGTCGCAAAACCTGTGGACAACATGGGCGGACGAGGATGCCGTCTTGTAAGAAACAAGGCTGAATTCGACACGTCCGTCAGCTCTGCAGTAAAAAATTCTCGGAGCGGAAGGGCAATCTTTGAGGACTACATGGACGGCCCTGAATTCAGCATCGATTCAATCGTCTACAAGGGAACTCTGACAATAACAGGCTTCGCTGACCGCCACATTTTTTATCCGCCGTATTTCATCGAAATGGGACACACGATGCCAAGCTCGACCGTAACAGAAAAAATGAAGAACGAGCTTATCGCCGCATTCGCTTTGGGAATCAAATCTCTCGGGCTTACATGCGGAGTCGCAAAGGCCGACATAAAATACACTAAAAACGGCCCTATGATCGGAGAGATTGCGGCGCGTCTATCCGGCGGTTATATGAGCGGCTGGACATATCCGTATTCAAGCTCATTTAACCTCACCGAACAGGCTATGCGTATCGCTCTGAACCTTGAGCCGACTGAGCTTTTAAATAGACGAAAACCGCTAAAATGGCAGCCTCCGAAATCCCTTGAGGGTCAGGTTCAGCCGTTTGAGCTTTTTGAAGTGCCTTCTGACAACGTGAGCGCGGAGAGGGCATGGCTTTCAATCCCTGGAAAAATCAGCAAGGTCTACGGACTTGAGAAACTTTCTTCAGCTGAGTTCATCAAGGATGTCCTTCCTCGAGTCCATGAGGGCGACAAAGTTTCATTCCCGCGCAACAATGTCGAAAAATGCGGAAACATCATAAGCCTCGCTCCGACACATGAAAAAGCCTGCGAGGCATCTGAAAAGGCTGTCAGCGACATCACGATCCGCCTTGAGTCTTTCAACAAGGAGACCGATGCGTTTATTTCCGGAATATCTGAAAGCGACGAGGAAGGTTTCCCTGCATCAGCATTTGTCTTTGGGGATTCTGCCTCCGCCGCCAATAGCCCGGCTTTTTCCGGCGTGATCAAAGCAGGAAAAAAGGTCTCTGAGTGCGTTCCGGAAGTTCTTCTCCCATACATGGACACATGCTCAGACTGGAATCATTGCACGCTCAGAAAAACTTTGGAGAAATTTGATCTGATTGCGTTCGACCACCCGGATTTGGACTGCTCAAAATTCTGGCCTGCCGTCATCAGGGGCGGAATTCAAGCGGCTCTTTATATCAGCGACTGCACAAAATGAAAAAAAACTTACTTGCCATAGCAGTATTTTTCCTGATTTTCTCATGTTTCGCACAGGCGAACCTCAACTTGCTCGCGGAAAGCTCAAAGCTGGGCGCGCAGGTTTACTGGGACTCGCTCAGCGGTTCCGGCATACTCGAAAAAAACGGACACCAGATTTCGTTCAAGGCGGGCGATTCTTTCATATTAAAAGATTACAGCGTGCTGGCCCTGACGGATGCGCCGGTCATAAAGAACAACGTGCTCTATGTATCAAAAAAATTCCTCTCCGAGGCTGATTCCTTCTTCAAGACGGATTCCGACGAGAACGGATATAAAATCGGGGCGATTCTTATCGATCCTGGGCACGGAGGAAAAGATCCGGGTGCTCTTGAGACTTATACGATAAACGGAAAAAAAGTCACAATCCGTGAGAAGGACGTGAATCTTGCTGTCGGAAAAATGCTTTACTCAAGGCTGAAAAACGCTTATCCGGACAAAAAGATTCTTATGACTCGCGACAAGGATGTTTTTCTTTCCCTTTCTGAGCGTACCGACATAGCAAATTCTGTAAAGCTCAAGGAAAAAGAGGCCGTGCTTTACATTTCGGTGCACGTCAACTCATCTTTGGACAAAAAAGCTTCCGGCTTTGAGGTGTGGTATCTTTCTCCGGGCTACCGCCGTACAGTACTTGAAAAAACTGGCGATGTCGATAAAAATCTTTTCTCTGTCATGAACTCAATGATGGAGGAGGAGTATACGACGGAAAGCATCCTCATTGCAAAATTTGTAATGGACGGACTTCAGGCTCAGGTCGGAAATCTTTCTTCGCCTCGCGGAATAAAGGCAGAGGAGTGGTTCGTCGTAAGAAATTCCAATATGCCTGCAGTGCTTGTCGAACTTGGTTTTGTCTCGAACGAGAAGGAAGCCCGGCTTTTGAATGACCAGTCGTACTTGCAAAAGCTTTCTCTCGGAATATATAATGGCCTGTCCGCTTTTGTGACCCATTTTGAACGTTCAAGAGGATTTACAGATACAAAATGACATTCGAGATCAAAAATGAAACCACAAAAAAAATTCCTAGAAAATATCTGATTCTGATTTTTGCGGCTGTATTGATCGCCGTTCTTTTCTCATCTGTCAGCGTCGCCAGAAAAATCGGAAAGAATCGCTTCGTTCTTTATTATCCGCTGGTCGGAAAGGACAGGCTGGTAAAAGAAGTTCGCTATGTTCCTAAAAATCCCTCGCAGGATAAGATCGTTTCCTACGTTGAGGAGCTTATAGACGGCTCTTTCATACAGCGAACTAGGTCGTTGTTCTCGCTCGGAACCGTCCTTGAGTTCTGTTTTGTCAGGGATGACGAGCTTTTTGTCGGCGTTTCCAAGGAAGCTCTGTATCTTTCTTCCGATTCGGTCTCGATTGAGGACGGAATCAAATACCTAAAGAAAAATGTCAGAAAAAATTTCCATAATGTCAAAAAGATTTCTGTTTTTATCGACGGAAATTATATTGGCGAAAAATCAGAATAATTTCCGTTGACAAAACGGATTTGTTATTAGATACTGTGATGTATACAAGGCTACATCAATTGAGTTAAAGGAGCTTCGAAATGAAGAAAAATTTGGTTTTGTCAGCAATGGCTTTGGTGCTCATCGGAGCATCTGCATTTGCTAAAGAGTCAACAATCATCGATTTCTCTCTGTTGGATGCCGATATTGCTGTTTATCCACCTGAGTATGATGGAGAGCAGACACCTAACCAGAACAAACGAACTGTTATGGACTACGGTGTTACAGCAGGTGCATCGTTTACTTCAGAGCAGAAGGATCTCATGAAAACTTCTCTTTACATCGGTGAATGGGAAGTTGTTCTTAACAGTTCTGCACGCACTGTATCAAGCCTGGCTAAATCTGTTGTAAAAGCAGCTCCAGTAAAAGACAGTGCAAAAGTTCCGTTCGCAGGACAGAAAGTAATGGGCGTACGCGTTGTATTCCCAACAATGAACGTAAATGCAAATGCAAAGATCGTTCCACCTTTCATCATCCCTGCTTACGAGCCACTTTCAACAGCTGATGACAGCGGAAAAAGAGCTGAGCAGACTGACGAAGAGAAAGCTTCAGGAAGAACTTTGTTCGAGGCTGACAGCGATGATACTCCAGCATACGGTGTTGTAAAAAATGTTGGAACAATCAAATCAATCGCTTGTACAACAATGGGTATGAACTTCCCACACGGACTTTATGTTCTCCTTGGTGATACAGACGGTGTTTCTCGCCGCTACTTCATGGGATACCTCGGATTCGACGGTTGGAAAACTCTTCAGTGGAACAACCCAGACTATATCTCAGAAGTTCGCACTCGCGAAATCCGCATCTACCCAGTTTATCCACGTGGTCTTCCATTCGTAAAATTCGAAGGATTCCAGATTACTCGTGATGCAGCTCACGACGGTGATGACTTCATCGGTTACTTCAAAGACGTAAAAATCATCTACGACAAAGCAGAGCTTACTTCAGAGCGTGATATCGCTGATGAAGACCTCTGGGGTATCGTAACTGCTAAAGAAAAGGCTCGCCAGAACCTTGAGATGTCTCGCTTCGGTGACAAGCAGGTTAACCGCTACCTCGAGAAGTCTAAGATGGCTGTAGAGACAGAATTCACTTCTTCTCTCGAGTCTTCAGAAGGACAGCAGCAGTAAGATAAACTCTTACTAGAAAAATCCGCCTGGTTTCAGGCGGTTTTTTTTATGCACTTTTGATTTTTTTATTCGCAATACCCCACGCATTCCCGCAGAAATTGCACGAATTATCTTAAAAATCTTGCTGAACATTTAAAAAGGACGTGCAAAAGTTTAAAATTATCATAAAAGTTTTCTTTTTTACGGAAGCTGTGTTATCATTTTCTTATGGAAAACTTTGTAAATTCTTTGCCGAGCAAAAATAATATTCGTGCTACATATGAGTCGTATAAACCTGTTTTTTCAGAGATCCTTGCCAATGTCGAGGATAAGCTGAAAAAGACGTTGAAGCTCAATTCAATGCCGACCTTTAAGTCCAGGGTAAAATCCTTTGACAGCTACTATCGCAAGGTGCTTCGCCTTAAATCTGACGAGGCCGGAAAAAAAGATTTCGTTGAGCTTACGGACATGATGGGTATCCGTGTCATCTGCGCTTTTCTCGAGGATTTGAGCGATGTCGAGAATCAGGTGAAGGAGCATTTTGACGTAAAGGAAGTTGAATATAAAGGCGCCCAGCAGAGTTTCCGTGAGTTCGGTTACGAGTCGGTGCATGTGCTGATAAGTGTTCCTGAGGACTGCAAGCCGAAGGACAACACGCTTCCGCTTCCTGATTCGCTCGTGTGCGAAATCCAGATACGAACCATATTGCAGGATGCCTGGGCGGAGGTCGAGCATGAGCTTATCTACAAGTCGGAATTCACGCCGTTTGATATGCCTTTGCGCAGAAAGCTTGCCTCTATGAACGCGAGCCTGAGCCTGGCGGATATAATCTTTCAGGAAATCCGGGACTATCAGAAAAAATTCCAGAGCGAAGTCGAGGCTCGCCGTGCTTCGTTTTACGAGAAAGCCGATATGCTTACCCTTGAGGGTGGAGCGCATAAGACTGAAAACCTTGAGATAAAGAACATAAACCGCGTTTCTCCGTATGTCCGCGGTACCATCGACGACCTTTTGCTTGAGGCCATCCATGCACATACGCACGGTGACATTGACAAGGCTGTCGATATTTACAGCATAATCATTTCTTCCGAGCCTGTTCCGCCACCTGCCGTTCTTGCCGTCATTCATAAGCACCGCGGCATGGCGTATTTCTCGAAGAACAATTATGAGAGCGCGCTAGAGGACTTCAATCTTTCCGTAAAGTACGATGTGAATGGATTCCGCGCATATTACTACATCGGAATCGTCTACAGCATCATCGGAAAGAACAAGGAGGCCGTGGAAGCGTTCACTCAGTCCCTGAAAATCAATGACTATCAGTCTCACGCCCATTTCCGTCGCGCAGTGTCCTATTTCAAGCTCGGCGACTTCGACGAGTCGCTCAAAGACCTGACGGCCGCAAAGTCCCTCGGACTGAACGATGCCGAGGTCGAGAATCTGAACACAAAGCTCATGGAAAAATTCGGCATGAAAATGTAGTTGAACCCGAAGGTCTGCAAACTGCGTAAGGGCTGGTGGAGATTGCTTGCCCTTACGCTTGTTCATGTGGTGATTTTTTTTGAAATTTGGTAGTATTTCCCAATGGAAATCAATAGGCGCTTTTCGTCTTCTGTGCTTGTCGAGATGAGACGGCAGATAAAAGAGGCCGGCGGGAATGAAGTTTTTTTTGTTGGACTGATGATGACGGGTCTGTCTGCAGTGTATATGCCTGTGCGCGCGGCAATATTCATTCTGTTCCGGTCAATTTTGCGGAAAGCAGGAATGCCCATGTGCTGATTCATAATCATCCTTCGGGTGTCCTGTATCCTTCCGACGCTGACCTTGCCATCGCTTCTGACTGTTCTGAGAATGCGCAGGGGTTCTATATAGTCAATAATGAAGTCTCTGATGTATATGTCGTCCTGGAGCCGATAAAACCGATCGTTACCGTTGCCCTTGATGAGGAGGAGACGGCTGGATTTTTGTCCAAGGACGGTTCGTTTGCGCAGAAATCTCCGGAATATGAGGAGCGTCCGAGTCAGCTCGCGCTCGTCAGGAAGATAACAGAAAGCTTCAACAGCGATGCGATCGGTGTGTTTGAGGCCGGTACCGGCGTCGGAAAGTCGTTCGCATATCTGATCCCGGCGATGCTCTGGGCATCCCTGAACAAAGAGCGCGTCGTCGTTTCTACGGGAACCATAAATCTTCAGCAGCAGCTCATAGAAAAGGACATTCCGCTGGCTGAGAAAATAATCGGGAAAAAAATAAAATCGATTTTGATAAAGGGGCGGCAGAATTATGTCTGCTTGCGAAGACTCAACGAGACCGGCAATGAGAGGGATCTTTTTGACGATGAGACTGAGCTTTTTGACAAAATCTGCGCATGGTCGAAGGAGACGAAGACGGGCAGCAAGAGCGATCTGACCTTTGTTCCGCCTGAGAATATATGGCAGAAGGTCAACTCTGAGGCGGATGCCTGCATGGGAATGCGCTGCCCGTACCGGGAGAACTGTTTCGTCATGAAGGTTCGCAAGGAAGCTGCCGATGCGAATATTCTCGTCGTGAACCACCACATGCTGTTTGCGGACATCGAGTCCAGGATGGAGGGGGCGGGTTATGATGATACAGCCGTCCTTCCTCCGTATAAGCGGGTCGTTTTGGATGAGGCTCATGAGATTGAGGATGCGGCGACCAGCTTTTTCAGCGCATCTTTCTCAAGGTTCAAGCTCATAAAGCAGCTGAACCTGCTGTTCCGGCAGCGAAAATCATCTGTTACAGGCTTTTTGTTCACCCTGGGGGCTTTGTCTAGGAGCGAGGACAGGAGCGCGGAGGTTGAGGCTGAAATAATCGCCGCGAAGAGCTCTGTCATTGCCTTGGAGAGCGCGGCTTCCGAAAGCTTTGAGAACGACTATACCATGAGGCTCTTTTCGCAGTCTGTGCGGCGTTTTGACGGGGTGCTGAAAGAGTTTTCGAACCTGCTCGTTCACCTTTCTGTTATCACAGGTGTCGTCAGGGAGATTATTGATGCGATTGATGAGGATGACAGGGACAATTCTGCTGTGTATGAGTCAAGGGCTGTCCTCCGCCGTCTCGATGATATGGTCGCGCTCTGCAAGAATTTCAACGAGTGGGATGAACATCCCGATCAGGTGTTCTGGGTGCAGAAATCCCGGCTTCCTCCGGCTCTCGCAAAGGGAAACGACAATCCTTTTTATTTTCAGTTTTATCAGACTCCTCTCGATATCGCTCCGCTCATGAACAAGGGCGTATACGATCCGTTGAAAACCGTGGTGTGCACGTCGGCGACTCTCAGCGTGAACAAGCGTTTTGATTTCTGGAAAAACAGGGTCGGTGTCACTTTTGCGGAGCAGGAGCGCGTAATTTCGGGTGAATTTGACTCTCCGTTTCCGTATGACAAGAACATGGTGTTCGCGGTTCCGTCCGATGTTCCGTTTCCTGACAGCGAGGATTTTCAGTCCGTCATAGAGGATGCGGTCGTTAGACTGATTCTGAATGCAGAGGGAAGGACTCTGGTTCTTTTTACCAGCTATGATTCTCTTCGGCATGCATGTGATTTTGCAAGGACGACTCTCCGTTCCACGGGAATAACCGTTCTGAAGCAGGGTGATGACGACCGTTTCCGGCTCCTGAAGACATTTAAGGAAGATACTTCAAGCGTTCTGTTTGCGACTGATTCGTTCTGGGAGGGCGTTGACGTTCCCGGGGAATCTCTGAGTCAGGTCGTCATAGTGAAGCTGCCTTTCGGGGTTCCGAGCGATCCTGTGTTTGCCGCGCGCGCCGAGCAGATTACAAAGCGGGGCGGAAGTCCTTTCATGGAGCTGAGCGTTCCTGAGTCAATAATAAAGTTCCGTCAGGGATTCGGTCGGCTGATGCGAAGAAGCGATGACAGGGGGGCTGTCGTCGTCCTTGACCGCCGCATAATAGAAAAACAATACGGGCGGCTTTTTACTTCGAGCATTCCGGCCTGCAAGCAGGTTTATGAACCTTTTGAGACTATGCTTTCTGAGGTCAAAAAGTATTATTAAAAAAATGAAAAAAAAATTGAAAAAACGTCTTTTTTGCTATTGATTATTTTTTACGCTTTTGCTATATTTATTGAGCGTTGTGAAACGAAATAGGGCAGTTAGCTCAGTTGGTAGAGCCCCTGGTTTACACCCAGACTGTCGGGAGTTCGAGTCTCTCACTGCCCATAAATCCCGGGATGTAGCGCAGCTGGTAGCGCGCTTGGTTTGGGACCAAGATGTCGCAGGTTCGATCCCTGTCATCCCGATAGTTAAGACTTACTGATGTTTTTCAGTAAGTCTTTTTTTTGTCCTTTTTTAGTTTTAGGTTTTCTATATAATAAGGGAAGTGTGCTTGCGGAGTGTGCGGAAAATAAAAAAAAGCCGGTCATTCGACGTGCACCTTGAATGACCGGCTTTTTTGGTTATGTAAGATTATTTGAAATCTTTTGGACGACGCTCTGTGCGTTTGCATTTAGAGCATTCTGCGTAGTTCTTAAGTCTACCATTCTCCAATTTGGTTTTCATTTCAATCTCGCCACCGCAAGAACACAAGAATTTCTGTGTTGTAACTGTAGTACGAGAGTTTTTTGATGCACCAGCCATTTCTAGCCTCCATATAAAAATAATCGATTACGTTCTAGTATTTTATAGAAATAAAAAACTGATGTCAATATAAAGTTTTTTCTATTTCTTTAAAAACATGCTGTTTTTTTAGTTGATTTTCAAAATATTGTAAAATATAATAGTAAAGAGACTGACATGTCAGTCTTTAAAATTACTATAAGCGAGGTACGCATGGACGTCCAGTTAAATGAATTGATCGATAAGATCAAAAAAGACGGTGTCGCTGCTGCCGATAAATCTGCTTCTGAATTGATTGCTCAGGCAAAAAAAGATGCCGAGAAAATTATCGCTGATGCGAAAGAAGAAGCCGAGAAAATTATCAAAGCAGCTGAAGAAGACCGAGTTAGAAAAGAAAAAGCTGGTGAGGCGGCAATTCGTCAGGCAAGCCGTAACCTTGTCCTTTCATTTAGAGATAGTATAACGAGAGAGTTATCAGCCATCGTAAATGCAGAGACAGAAAAAGCCTATTCTTCTGACTTGCTTACAAAACTTATTCCTGATGCTGTTAAGGCATGGGTTTCTAAAACTGAGGCTGAGGATGTTTCTGTTCTCCTTAACGAAAAGGATTTGAAGGCTCTCGAATCAAATCTTAAAGCCGCACTCAAAGCTGAAATCTCAAAAGGTCTCACGCTTAAAGTTGACAATTCAATCAACTCTGGTTTCCGTGTCGGCGTAAAGGACGGTGCTGCATTCTACGACTTCTCGGCAGAGGCTGTTGCGGAACTTTTCAGCGCATACCTCAATCCACGGGTCGCAGCCATCATGAAAGAGGCCGCAAAAGAGTAACAGGGGGTGAATTATGAGTAATCAATATTACCTCGTGTCGCAGCTTCCGGGTTTTTCTGTAAGCGACGACAAAGCGGTATTGCCAATTACTTATGAATACTACTATGACCTCTGTTCACGCTTTCTTAACAAAAAAGAAATGAAGATTCTTGACGGACTTTCACTCGAACCTCCGCTTGAAGATTCAAAAACAGGCTCTTCCTTTGTTGACGAATGGAACTACAAAGAAAAAAGCCTCCGCCTTGCACTGGCTCAGATTCGTGCGCTCCGCATGAAGAAAAAGTTCAGCGCGGGCAACGAGTCGATCGCTCCTGATGCAGTTCAGGCAGCGCGCACTGCAAGTGGTATGGACAGTCCTCTGGCTGCCGAGCAATACCTCAATCAGTACAGGCTCTCTGTTATAGAAAGTATGCGTCCAACAGATGGATTTTCACTTGATGCCGTGTTCAGTTATGGTCTCAAGTTAAAGTTGGCTTCACGAATGAAAAAATTCGATGAGGCAACAGGTCTGGCTTCTTACAAGAAGATTTACACAAGAATTCTTGAGGACCAATAGGGAGAATAATAAATGACGGATACAAAAGGAAAGGTAGT